>JBLHIE010000042.1:0-13189 GCA_047614925.1 Arenicella sp. | reverse complement strand
ATTAAAACGTTCTAGAAAGGTTAAATCCTAAATGAATGTCTCCACCAAAAAAGTTTCCTGTTGTTTCTGTAATAAATGATTTTTCTACCATTGTGATTGCATTCGATAAAATGATTTGAAAAACATGTCCCCCAGATTCTATGTCTACACCAAAAGCCAATGAGTTTCTAGCATTGATAGACTCAAGTTTATCAAACTGCTGGTAATATTCTGCATTTAAAGAAACCCGTTTACTAACTTTTACTCTAGTACCGAAACCCAAGGCAAAAATATCATGTGGGTCTGCATCTATTGCTGTTAAATTTCGATGCACATAAGTTGGTGTTAGCTGCAGAGAGAATGCAGAATTTAATTTTTTAGCTATTAAAACCTGCCCCACATAAAATAAACTTTCTGCAAAAGTTCTTTCTTCTCCTGGTATTGCTTTCTGACTTTTGGCAGCAATACTACCGAAAAGAGAAACTGCAAAAGGAAACGAATTTGCACCTGTTTTTTGTTTTAACAAACTATATTTCAAATACCCATCATAAGTTTTTTCAAAACTACTTCTCCCTAGCCCAGCTGTTAAATCGTCTGTTAAACCATATTCTAGGGCAAAACGGATGTTTGCTTGATCTAATCCAAAAAGCTCTTCAAAACCAGTATTTACCCTACCAAATCTATGCGCAATTATAAACTCTAATTCTTTATTTTTCCTGTTTTCTATCGAATGACCGTTTACAATTCTAGTTCCTTTAAAAGTAGCTGAAACGGTACTTTCTGTTTCTGGCGCTTCTTTCTCTAAAATGTCTAACAAATCTTGAGAACAAAGTTGCAAACTAGCTAGAATTAAGAACGTGTTTAAGACTATTTTTTTCATTGGTTATTTATTGTATGGTTTGTGCTGAAAACGAAAACTTACTTTTATTTTTTCTGAAATATTATTTTTTACTATGGAAGGAATTTTCACATCAAAGTCCGCTAGATCTATGAAAAAATCTCCTGCCATTTCTATATGCTCTGCCGTTTTCTTCGTAAGCGCCTCAATGGTCATTTCTTTGGTTATTCCATGAATGGTTAAATTTCCTTTTATTACTATGGTTACTTCTGATTTCGTGATTTCATCAAAATCTAAAAGATTTCCTTTAAAGGTTGCTTTTGGATATTTATCTGACTCTACATAGTTCTCATTGAAATGTTCTTGCATTAAGGCTTTTTCAAACATAAAAGACTTCATTAAAATAGCAATGGCCATTTGACCTTTAGAAAGATCTACAATGCTTAAAACCTGATTATTTTCTGCTTTTATATTTTCTATTGGAGTTTCTGAAAAAAAAGAAATCATTCCCTTTTTAGTTAAAAAACGTTCCTGTGCATTGGCAAGTGAAACCAAAAATAAACACATAAAAAAGATACTTACTATTTTCATACTATTTTATTTTAAATTCATAATAACGCACTTTACAAGAATTACATCCATTAAAAAACCCGTGCAAATACCTTTTAATACTATTGTCTGTCCTTCTTTTATTTGTGCACTATTTTTAGAACCCCCTTCTGTTAGATAACAAATAACATTTCCAAAATCATCTTTTGTTTGTAATGAAATAGCTGCTTTTTCACCATTAAATTCTACCTTAGTAACCATCCCTTTTACTGCAATAATCTTATCTAGGTATTTTGCATTGGCCTTTGTTTCATCCGAAGAAAAATCTGCTAATAAAACATTTGCAATTATTGCAATGTCTACAGATTTTTCGGCAACATTTATATGCGGTTTGTTATAGATTTTATACCCAATAATCAAACTGGAAAGCGCCAAAATGAATAGGATACCGATTAAATTCTTTACATTCTTGTTTCTCATACTAGTTGTCTAAAGCACCTTCATCTACCCAATCTACAATACTTTTTATCTGTGCCGCAGTTAAAACGGCCCCTTTTGGCATCCTACCACTTGCAACCTCACTTTTTACCATGACCGCATGGTTGCTAACTTCTGTGTAATTTTTTAACTCAGGAAAATTTCCACCAACACCATGGCAAGACAAACATCTAGCATCCATAATTGGCTTTACATCGTTTATAAAAGAAACCTTTGTTAGTTCCTCTTGCTGTTCTTCTATATTCGAAATACAAGCAGTAAAAAAGACTGTTAAAAGAAATATGACGAATATGGTATTATATTTTGTATTAGATTTCATGAACATTGAATTTTAGTTGGCTACTTTGACGCATGTAAATTAATACTTTTTTTGAAGAGTTTAGTGCTCCGTAAAAAAAAATGTAAGTAATTCTATGTAAATCTATTTTAAATGAAAATTTACTACCGTTTATAAGTTAAAAAGCCTCCAATAAGGAGGCTTTTTAACTTATACTAATTTCTTAGCGTTTGAAACTTTTTGCTTTGTGAGCGCAAGTTCTATTACTTGTTTCATTTCGGTCACATAATGAAACGTTAAACCTTTAAGATAGCTTTCTTTTATTTCTAAAATATCTTTCTCGTTTTCTTTACACAAAATTATTTCCTTAATATTTGCTCTTTTTGCAGCCAATATTTTTTCTTTAATTCCGCCAACTGGCAATACTTTACCACGTAGAGTAATTTCACCTGTCATGGCCAATTTGTTTTTAATCTTGCGCTGTGTATAAGAAGAAACCAAAGAAGTTAACATGGTAATCCCTGCACTTGGTCCATCTTTTGGTGTTGCACCTTCAGGAACGTGAATATGTACATTGTACTTCTCTAAAATTTCTGGTTGAATCCCAAACTCTTCAGCATTTGACTTTATATATTGTAAAGCAATGGTTGCAGATTCTTTCATTACCGTTCCTAAGTTACCCGTAATAGAAAGTGTTCCTTTCCCTTTAGATAAAATAGACTCAATGAATAAAATATCTCCTCCAACTTGCGTCCACGCCAAACCAGTAACTACACCAGCAACATCATTATTCTCGAACTTATCTCTAAACCTAGGGGTTCCTAAAATATCTTCTACTTTTTCAGAAGACAAAGCAATCTCATACTCCTCCTCTAAAGCAATGGATTTTGCTGCAAAACGGACTACTTTTGCTATTTTCTTTTCCAAACCACGCACGCCAGATTCACGTGTATAGCCTTCTACAATTTGCTCTAATTGCTTTTTTCCTAACTTTATATCCTTTGCGGTTAAACCGTGTTCTTTTATTTGTTTTGGCAATAAATGTCTTTTGGCTATTTCTACTTTTTCTTCAATAGTATACCCAGAAACATTTATAATTTCCATTCGATCGCGCAACGCCCAAGGAATTTGTCCTAAGTTGTTGGCTGTTGCAATAAATAGTACTTTGGATAAATCATACCCAACTTCTAAATAATTGTCGTAGAAAGATTCATTTTGCTCAGGATCTAATACTTCTAACATTGCTGAAGAAGGATCTCCTTGGTGGCTTTGCCCTAACTTATCAATTTCATCTAATACAAAAACAGGATTTGAAGTTCCTGACTTTTTTAAATTCTGAATTAAACGCCCTGGCATGGCACCAATATATGTTTTTCTATGTCCGCGAATTTCTGCTTCATCGCGCAAACCACCCAAAGACATTCTTACATATTTACGTCCTAATGCTTCTGCAACAGATTTTCCTAATGAGGTTTTACCAACTCCTGGAGGTCCGTACAAACAGATAATTGGCGATTTCATATCTCCTCTTAACTTTAAAACAGCCAAGTGCTCTATAATTCTTTCTTTTACTTTCTCTAATCCAAAATGATCTCTATCTAAAACCTTCGTTGCGTGTTTTAAATCGAACTTGTCTTCCGAGTAGATTCCCCAAGGCAATTCTAGCAACAATTCTAAATAACTTCTTTGAACACCGTAATCTGCAGCTTGCGGATTCATTCTTTTCAAACGATTCAACTCTTTTTCAAAAGTTACACCAACTTCTTTGTTCCACTTCTTCGTTTTTGCTTTTGTACGCATTTCCTCTAACTCTTCGTCATTAGAAGTGCCACCTAACTCATCTTGAATGGTTTTTAATTGCTGATGTAAATAATACTCTCGCTGTTGTTGGTCTAAATCTTCTCGTGTCTTAGATTGAATGTCATTGCGCAATTGTAATTTTTGAAGTTCTTTATTTAAGTTTTTTAAAGCTAATAAAGCACGTTCCTTTAGATTGTCTTTTTCTAAAATTACTTGCTTTTGAGCAACGCTTAAATCCATGTTTGAAGATATAAAATTCACCAAAAACGAGTTTGATTTTATATTTTTAATAGCAAAAGATGCTTCTGAAGGCAACATCGGATTCTCCTTTATTACCTCTAAAGCTTGTTCTTTTATTGACTCTATAATTGCTTCAAATTCTTTTTCATCATCTACCTCTCTGTCTTCAATTGCTTCTTTTACCGCTGCTTTTAAATACGGTTTGTCTTGAATAATTGTATCTATTTCAAAACGTTTTTTACCCTGAATAATAACGGTTGTATTTCCATCAGGCATTTTTAAAACACGTAAAATTTGTGCAACAACACCGGTTGTATGAATATCTTTTAAAGTAGGCTCTTCTTCATCTTCGTTTCTTTGTGCAACCACACCAATTACTTTATCGCCTTTGTTTGCATCTTTTATCAATTGAATAGAGGCATCTCTACCCGCAGTAATAGGAATTACAACACCTGGAAATAACACGGTATTTCTAAGTGGTAAAATTGGTAAAATTTCGGGTACGCTTTCTTTATTTATAATTTCTTCATCCTCTGGCGTCATCAAAGGAATTAACTCGGAGTCTTCATTTAACATACTATGTAGCGACATGTTGTCTAATCTCATTACTTTTGGTTTGCTCATCTTCTATATATCTGTCATACTGACATTGAATTCTTCTAAGAAGAAACTCAACATCTGTTTTATATTTATTAAATAACTAAAAATCAAAGCATTAAAATACACAAACTTTAACTTTCTACTTATAAAAGTCAATTTTTATGCCAAAATGTTCTACTGGTAAATAAGATTTAGATTTGTTTTCAAAAAGAATCAGGATAAGACAATCCAATAATTTCTCGAACATTGTCTAACGTTTTTATTAAGGTTTTAGAAAAATCAAAAGTCATGACATTGCTTTCCTTTTTGCCTTCTCTTAAAAGATTGTTGAAGTGTTCTATTTCATAATTATACCCATTCGTTTTAAAATCGAAATGCATAATTTCTTCTTTCTTATTTTGGATAATTGTAATGGATTTGGACTGATGAAACTGTCTGTTTAATTTTACAATTGCCTTGTCAAACGTTAATACGGCATGACTCGATGTTTCTTCTAACAAGGTGCTTTTTAAGGTTGCTTTTGCACCTTCATACTGAAAAACCATGTCGCAACTGGCATCTGCACCGTTTTCAAAAAAAGTAGCATTTGCAACTATGGTGTCTGGCGCTCCTAAAGTAGCCAAAGCAGCAAAAATTGGATAAATACCAATATCTAACAAACTACCACCACCTACTTCTTTTTTAAACAACCTGCTATCTGTGTTATAGGGTGTATGGAAGCCAAAATCTGCCTCTAAATTTTTTAATTTTCCGTATTTCCCACTTTTAACCAACTCTAAAACATGCGTAAAATGAGGTAAAAAGAACGTCCACAGTGCTTCCATTAGCAAGACGTCATTTTCTTTTGCAACCTGTATCATTTCTGTAACTTCTTGCAAGTTCATTGCAAACGGTTTTTCGCACAAAACTGCTTTTTTATTTTGCAAACAAAGTAGCGTGTGTTCTTTATGAAAACTATGTGGTGTTGCTATATAAACGGCATCTACATCTGCGTCCTTCGCCAACTCCAAATAAGAAGCATAGGCTTTTTTAGCATGGTGTTTCTCTGCAAAATTCTTCGCATTTTGCAAATCTCTAGAAGCCACTGCAACTAGTTCTATGTTTTCTACCGTTGCTAAATCTGACGCAAATTTATTCGCGATATGTCCTAACCCAATAATTCCCCAGCGTATCTTTTTATTTTTCATCGATAATTGTTTTGTTCATATTAAAAAATCCTAAAAATAAAAATAGGATAATTAGCGTAACTACATGAATAATATTTAAAGAAATATCGTGTAGTATGTCATACGTAATTTTAAAAATAGCCAATGAAGTGATGATTAGCGTTAATTTACTTTGCTTATTTATTGATTTAAAAACAAATAATAAAGAGAAAAAAGAAACCAAAATACAGCCAATAAAATTCAACCATAAATAACTAATAATTGGATCTAAACCTTGCGATTCTAATGTATATATTCCAAAATAATAAATAGAACAAATAAGGACTTGTGTAATTACGGCAGCTCTAAAAACAGCATTTCCATTCACTTTTTTAAAGAAAAAAGCGAGCAAGAAAATTCCCAACACATTTCCGTAGAAAATAGAACCAATAATATTTACTAGCTGAATTAAATTATCGAAGAGATTGGCAACACATGCCACGGAAATGGCAATAATACCCCAAGCCAAAGTAAACCACTTAGAAGCCTTTACAAAATGCACATCGCTCTTTTCTCCTTTGATGTTTCGTTTGTAAAGATCCATTGCAGTCGTACTTGCCAATGCGTTTAATTCTGACGCTGTAGAAGACATCGCTGCAGACAAAATAACGGCTAATAAAAGTCCGATTAAACCTCTTGGTAAATTGTTTAATATAAAATGAATAAACACATAATCTTTATCGTTCGACTCAATTTTATCCAAAGTATTTTCTTCATCAATCTTTTCAATAATTATTTTAGATTTGGCTTTTAAAGCCAAATCGCGTTCATTTAAAGCTAAGATTTCCTGCTTTTCTTCCAATTGAAATCCGTCTGCAAAGATTGCTTTTTTAATGTTTTCAATTTTGATGTGTTCCGCTTCTAACTTTTGGTATTCGGCAACATAGCTAGATTTTAAGACCTCTTCATTTGCGCCAGGGTTAAAATTTAATGGCGATGGGTTGAATTGATAAAACACAAAAACCATGACCCCAATTAACAAAATAAAAAACTGCATTGGCACTTTTAAGAGTCCGTTAAAAATTAAACCCAACTGACTTTCTCTAACAGATTTGCCAGATAAATACCGCTGTACTTGACTTTGATCTGTCCCAAAGTAAGACAGCATTAAAAAAGTTCCACCGAGAATACCAGTCCAAACAGTGTATCTATTACTCAAATCAAAAGAGAAATCCAATACCTCCATCTTATTACTTGCCCCAGCAATTTCAAGTGCATTTGTAAAGGTAATATTTTCAGGAAGCTGACTCATAATCATAAAAAAGGCAATGAGCATTCCTATAAAAATGATAATCATTTGCTGTTTCTGTGTAACATTTACAGCTTTTGTACCACCAGAAACCGTGTAGATAATTACCAGAAAACCAATGATAATATTTAGGGTTAACAAATCCCAGCCTAGAACTGCCGACAATATAATAGCCGGCGCAAAAATGGTTATTCCGGCTGCCAAACCTCTTTGAATTAAAAATAAAATGGCTGCTAAACTCCTTGTTTTTAAGTCGAATCTTCCTTCTAAAAACTCATAGGCCGTGTATACTTTTAACTTGTGATAAATGGGTATAAATACCACACAAATTATAATCATGGCGATGGGCAAGCCGAAGTAAAACTGCACAAAACCCATTCCGCTATGAAATGCTTGTCCGGGTGTAGATAGAAACGTAATTGCGCTTGCTTGCGTTGCCATCACAGACAAACCAATAGTCCACCATTTCGAGTCGCTTCCTCCTTTTATATAGTCTGTTACGTTTAAATTTTTTCGAGTTACGTACGTACCGTAAGCAACGATAGACAGCAAGGTTACTAATAAAATTATCCAATCTACTACGTGTAATTTACTTGTAATTTCCATGGATTATAAGGTAAAGTATTGGGTTATAAAATAGAATGCAATCAGATAAATTACATTCACTATTAAAACCAATGAGTATTCTTTTTTCCAGATGAATTTATGCTCTTTCATAACTATAAATGTGTGTAAAAGTCTATTTGTATATTGTTTTCATCTTTAAAGCGAATTGTCATTTTCTCTAATCGTTAAAAAAAACCAATTTAATTATTCAACTAAAAATTTATAACGATTCCTCTTTCCCAACAGCCAACATATTCGCAAATAATTTATAAGCTCCAGAGACGCCAGCAGGCAATTCTCTAAAAAAACTCAAACCCGTGTATATGTAATTTCCTTTCCCATATTTTGCAATTAACAAACTTCCGTTTTTTGGTGTTTCATTTTTATCATTCATAGATAAAATTGGTGTGTACTCTTTACTCCAAGTATCAGGAAAATATAAACCTCTTTCCTGCACCCAACCGTTAAAATCTTCGGCTGTAATTTTATTTGGAAAATTTAAAACACCATGCGCTTCTGCTAAAATTCTAACTTCAGAAAGTTCATCTGTAACACGATCTGTAGACAATTTCAACTCAAAGGGTGCAGCTACATCTACTCCTCTATTGGTGTTGTATTGCACAATCATGTTCCCACCGTTTTCCACGTATGCCAATAAGTATTTTTGTTTAAATTTTAATTCTTTTACAACATTGTATGCTCTAATTCCTAGAACAATTGCGTCATATGTTTGTAAATTATTCTCATTAATTTCTAACGGATTTAGAACCACAACTTTATACCCAATCTGACGCAAACTTTCTGGAATGGCATCTCCTGCACCTTTTATATAGCCAATTTTAGTTCCTACGGTTTTGATGTCTAAACGAACAATTTTCGCTTTTGAATCTGATAAAATAGTTTGTTTAGGAATGTGATTGTAATTAATTTCAATCAACTCTTTGTGATACGTTTTCCCTTCTGATGTAGCAATAACTTCTAATTTTCCTTTCGATTGATTTTTAGGTGGTGTTACCGAAAAATCGACGGTTCGTTTATCCTTTTTTTGCTTGATATTAAAAACGATTTCTTTTGGAGAAACCACCCAACCTTCAGGCAGTTTTAAACGCACACTGCCAGCAATATTATTTGCCCCTGCGCGTATTTCAACCAAAACTTTTTTGGCTGTATTATTAGAGAAAATAAGCACTTTGTCTTTTAGTTTTGTGGTGATACTGGGCAACACTTCAAATGGCTCGTATATTTCACCAATATCTCTTTCTGCATATCTTCGAACTACATTTTTTGTGATGGTAATTGGAATGCCTTCAATATTTAGGTTGAAATTAATTTTAGCGGGTCTTGGTGTTTCTGGTTTTCCGATTAACAACTGATTATCTACCGCGTACATTCCTAAAGAAGCTTCATTCTTTAACCAATAAGGATCCGAAAGTTCAGTCGTTTTTAAAGTAAGCGTTTCTTTAAAATTTACCTTTTTATTCGTTTCTAAATCCAACTCTTTTACCACCGTTTTGTTATCAATGGTAGATTTAATTGAAATCAATTCAATGCTCACTTCGCTCCTATTTAATGCTTCAAAATTAACATCAAGTAAAGCATTGGGTATTCCTGAAGAGCTTTCTGCGGAAGCTTCTAAATACAGTCCTGCACAAGCCTCAATAATTTCTTTTAGTTCCCTTTCTTTTATTACTCGCCAATGTTTATCTTCTAATTGCTGCACCATTTGATACGCTTTCATTAATTTCGGCAAGTATTTAGACGGATTTACAAAATCGAAATTTTCTTCTACTTCATACAAGATGTTACCAATTTCTCCTCCGTTTTTCAAACGATTCCAAGTTGTATTGATGCCAGAGAAGATATCCTTTTCATCCTTTGGCTTGTCACCTTTTAAAAACTCTACATATTCATTTTGACTGCCTCTTGTAGTAACTCTACCAAAGCCCTGACTTAAATGTTGGCTACTTGCCATTGATGCCAACTCGTTATTAGACAACCCTTTTAAAGGATAATATACACCCACATTAAAGGAAGTTAATTTTCCTTTGGTTGCTTTTTGAAAATCTTGTTCATTCTTATAAAACCACGAAGAAGTGTTGAAAAACAACCTTTTTGGCTGCCATGTTTCTGTATATTTTAATTGATTTGAATATTCATTTTTATCACCAACCAAATCAAAAGCAGCAACACTTAACATTGCAGAAGAGGTGTGGTGTCCGTGCGTTGTTCCGGGAGTTCTGTGATTAAATCTGTTGATAATTACGTCTGGCTTAAAGTTTCTAATTGCCCAAACCACATCACTTAAAACTTCTTTTTCATTCCAAATTGCTAAAGTTTCATCGGGGTGTTTCGAATATCCAAAATCATTTGCTCTTGTAAAAAATTGTTGTCCGCCATCTAACTTTCTAGCCGCTAGTAACTCTTGTGTTCGAATGACTCCTAATAACTCTCTAATTTCTGAACCAATTAAATTTTGACCGCCATCTCCCCTCGTCAAAGACAAATAACCTGTTCTTGCCTTTAGATTATTTGCCAAATAAGCAATTAATCGCGTGTTTTCATCGTCCGGATGCGCTGCAATGTATAAAGCAGTGCCTAAAAAGTTTAGCTTTTGAATTTTCTCATAAATCTCATTTGAAGTTAATTTCTGAGGTTTTTGAGCAAATATTGCCGTAGAAATCCATAAAAAAGTAAGTGTAAACAGTAAAAAATTCTTCATATTTTAAAAATTGGTCAATACACAAATGTAGTTTTTTACGAACTAAAATGTTGTTTGTTAACATAATTATAACGTTTTAGAATTCGTAAAAAGAATCCTGACAACCTGTTAATAAAATAATTTTTAAAGTCACTTATTTAGAATATATTTGTAATTCAAATAATGAAAATATAGTATATGAAATTTATTGTATCTAGTTCGCAATTATTAAAGCAACTACAAGTTTTAGGAGGCGTAATAAATAGCAACAACACATTACCAATTTTAGATAATTTTCTGTTTGAATTATCAGAAAATCAACTAAAAATTTCGGCATCAGATTTAGAAACAACCATGAGTTCTGTAGTCACTGTAGAAAGTGACAGTTCTGGCTCTATTGCTGTTTCTGCACGTTTGTTATTAGATACTTTAAAAACGTTTCCAGACCAACCTTTAACTTTTAAAACAGAAGGAGACAATACTATTGAAATTAGTTCTGATCAAGGGAAGTACGACATGGCTTATTTTGGTGGAGATGAATTCCCGAAAGCGGTTTCATTACCATCACCAAGTAAAACAATTGTGCCGGCAAGTATCCTAGGAACTGCAATTTCTAAAACAATTTTTGCTGCTGGAAATGACGATTTACGTCCAGTAATGAGTGGTGTCTTTTTTCAGTTTAGTTCACAAAGTTTGACTTTTGTTGCAACAGATGCTCATAAATTAGTAAAATACACAAGAACAGATGTAACGGCAGATCAAACTGCAGAATTCATTATGCCAAAGAAACCTTTAAATTTATTAAAAGGTGTTTTAGGTGGTTCTGACAGCGATGTAACGATTGAATATAATGACGCAAACGCAAAATTTACGTTTGACAATGTGGTTTTAGTGTGTCGTCTAATTGATGGAAAATATCCAAATTATGAAGCGGTAATTCCGAAAGAGAATCCGAATAAATTAACCGTAGACAGAGCTTCTTTCTTAAACTCTGTAAGACGTGTTTCTATTTTCTCTAGCAAAACAACCCACCAAATTCGTTTGAAAATGGCTGGTACAGAATTAAATATTTCTGCAGAAGATTTAGACTTTGCAAACAAAGCAGATGAACGTTTAAGCTGCGATTATCAAGGTGATGATATGCAGATAGGTTTTAACTCTCGTTTTTTAAGT
The DNA here is from genome assembly GCA_047614925.1 of Arenicella sp. Lineage (GTDB taxonomy): Bacteria > Bacteroidota > Bacteroidia > Flavobacteriales > Flavobacteriaceae > Polaribacter. Next base: position 1,477 of record JBLHIE010000042.1, on the reverse strand, counting down.
GAAATGTTAAACAACCTAAGTTCAAATGAGGTTTTAATCGAAATGTCTCTACCAAACAGAGCAGGAATTTTAACGCCTATTGATGGTACTGACGAAGGTGAACAAGTTACCATGTTGGTAATGCCAGTAATGTTGAATAACTAGCACACACATTGTGCATTTTACATAAAAATGTTTTGTTATACTGCGCAGGCAGGAACCCAAAATAGCTGTACAAAAAACCACAACTTTTAGTTGTGGTTTTTTGTTTAAACTTAAATTATGAGAAAATTAATTTTTTTAAGCCTTCTTTTTGGCGCCATCAGTTGTTCTAAAAAAACAATAAGTAGTGAAGAATCGGTAAGACCCATTCACGATACCGTTGGTTTTGCACAATACGATTGGCAATTAGACTCTATTTACAACCGCCTAAAATTAAAAGATACGCCAAATACAAAAGCTTGGAAAACGGTTATCTCCCCGCATGATGATTATAAGTATGCAGGAAAGTTATACCACAATTCGTTAGAAGGTATCAATGCAAAAACGGTTATTTTAATCGGTGTTGCCCACCGCGCACGGAATTATAATTTGCAAGACAAAATGATCTTCGGAAGTTTTACGCATTGGAAATCGCCTTATGGGAAACTAAAAATTTCTAACTTGAATACTAAAATTCAGGAAAACCTCTCAAAAGAAAGTTTTATTGTGCACGATAGTATGCAACTTTTAGAACATTCTCTGGAAGCGATTGTTCCATTTTTACATAAAAAGAACAGAGCAGTCGAAATTGTTCCAATTCTAATTCCATATATCAATTATCAAACAATTAATACCATAAGTACTGATCTCAGCAGCGTAGTTTCAAAAATTTTAAAGACGTATCGTTTAAGTTTTGGAGAAGATGTTGCCATCGTAATCTCAAACGATGCCGTACATTACGGTACTGAAAACTGGAGTAAAAAATTAGCTCCTTATGGGGTAGATAGTTTAGGAACTAAAAAAGCTGTGCAACATGACAAACGCATTATACGTGACTATTTAACTGGAGAAATTTCAATGGAAAAAGTAAAAAACTTCACAAGAGAGACCGTTCAAGAAGACAATTATAAAGAATACAAATGGGTTTGGTGTGGCAGGTATTCCGTTCCTTTTGGATTGGCATTTGCGAACAAACTCAACCTTTTGCAAAATAAAGTTTCGTTAACGGGAAATTTATTAGCCTATGCTTCTAGTATCGATCATCCATTAATAACGATTGAAGATTTAGGAATGGGAGCCACTGCAATTGCAACGCAAAAACATTGGGTTGCCTATGCAAGTATTAAATATGAATAAACTACATTTAAATTTCTAAAATCTCTTTATTGAATTTCTTAGCCCACCTTTACCTATCACAAAACAACACCAATATTCTGATTGGTAATTTTATTGCAGATCATATTAGAGGAAACAAGTACGAAAGTTTTTCTAAAGAAATTCAACAAGGCATTTTTTT
>JBLHIE010000041.1:0-13352 GCA_047614925.1 Arenicella sp. | reverse complement strand
AACCATTGGTTTTGTGCCAACTATGGGTGCATTACACCAAGGTCATTTGTCTTTAATTGAAAAAGCAAAGCAAAAAAACGACATTGTTGTGGTAAGTATTTTTGTAAACCCTACACAATTTAACAATGTAGAGGATTTAGAAAAGTATCCAAAAACGATAGAAAATGATATTCAATTGCTAACATCTGCGTCTTGTGATATTTTATTTTCACCCTCAGTAGCGGAAATTTACCCGAAAAATATTGCTTCAGAAAAATTTAATTTTGAAGGTTTAGAACATCAAATGGAAGGGAAGTTTAGGGACGGCCATTTTGATGGTGTTGGCACCGTTGTAAAAGCACTATTTGAAATTATAACACCTAAAAAAGCGTATTTCGGACAAAAAGATTTTCAGCAATTACAAATTGTAAAAAAATTGGTAGAAAAGCATCACTTACCTGTAAAGGTAAAAGGACGCCCAATATATAGAGAAGAAGATGGTTTGGCCATGAGTTCTAGAAATGCCAGATTGCCAAAAGAAGAGAGAAGTATTGCACCTTTTATATACAAAACGCTTCAAAAAATTCAACAAAAATTTGACACCAAAAATATCTCAGAAATTAATGAATGGTTAGAAAACGAGTTTAAAAAACAACCATTATTAACGTTAGAATATTTTACAATTGCTGATGAAAAAACGTTAAAAAGTATAGAAAGCAAAAAGCCAGGTAAAAAATACAGGGCTTTTATTGCCGTTTTTTCGGGAAACGTTAGATTGATAGATAACATTCGTTTAAAAAATTAAAAAAATGTTATTTTTGCAGTATGTTAGTACAAGTTGTAAAATCTAAAATCCACCGTGTAAAAGTTACAGGTGCAGATTTAAATTATATAGGCAGCATCACCATAGATGAAGATTTAATGGATGCAGCGAATATAATTGAGGGTGAACGCGTTCAAATTGTAAATAATAATAACGGCGAACGCCTAGAAACATACGCAATTCCGGGTCCCAGAGGAAGCGGAGAAATTACGCTAAATGGTGCAGCAGCCAGAAAAGTTGCAAAAGGCGATATTTTAATTTTAATTGTTTACGCCTTTATGGAATTAGAGGAGGCTAAGAAATTTAAACCTTCGCTAGTTTTTCCTAACGAAAAAGACAATACACTTACATAGTTTGGATATAAAAAAGATTTTAAAAATTGTTTTACCGCTTACATTTGGCGCTTTTTTGGTTTGGTATTCTTTAGCTGATATTTCCCTAAAAACTTTAGGTACTTATTTTAAAGAAGCTAATTATGGCTATATAATACTAGGGCTTTTCTTTGGTATCTTAAGTCATTTATCAAGAGCCTACAGATGGAAGTTTATGCTAGAACCACTTGGTTTTAAACCGAAGTTTACAAATAGTATTTTGGCCGTATTAACAGGTTATTTAGTGAACCTAGCCATACCAAGAGCAGGAGAAATCTCTAGAGCTACGGTAATGACCAACTATGAAAACATACCATTTGAAAAGGCATTTGGAACTATTGTAGCAGAACGTATTGCAGATTTAATAATGATGCTTTCTATTGCTGCAATTACACTTTTTGTTCAATTTAACTTCATTTATGAGTTACTCACGAAAAACTTAAATCCTATAAAAATAAGTATTGGTTTGGCTGTGTTAAGCGTAGGATTTTACATTTTTACCGCTGTTGTAAAAAAAGCGACCTCTGGTTTCTTATTAAAAATTAAAACCTTTGTTGCTGGCTTAATTGAAGGGGTTACCAGTATTTTTAAAATGAAAAATAAATGGGCATTTATCTTTCATACGTTGTTTATTTGGGCAATGTATGTGGCTATGTTTTGGGCAACAATACCTGCAATTGAAGGTTTAGACGTTCCTTTTGGAGGTATTCTAATTGGCTTTATTGCTGGCGGGTTCTCCATTGCTGCAACAAATGGCGGTATTGGCTTGTATCCAATTGCAGTTGCCAGCGCCTTGGCTTTGTTTGATATTCCTGCAGAAACAGCAACCGCTTTTGGTTGGATTATGTGGACGGCACAAACAGCTATGGTTATCGTTTTTGGTGGTCTGGCGTTTTTACTGCTACCTATTTACAATAAGAATACCTAAATTTGTGTAATCCGTGTTATAAAAAATAAAAATGGCCAAAACCAAAACAACTTTTTTCTGTCAAAACTGTGGAACCCAGCATGCAAAATGGGTGGGACAATGTGGTGCTTGTAAAGAATGGAATACCATTGTTGAAGAGGTTATTCAAAAAGAAGAAAAACGTGTTTGGAAACAATCTACAACGGCTAAACAAAGGGTAAACAAGCCTTTAAAAATTGCTGATATTCAGTTAAATCCAGAAGAAAGGATTGTTACAAATAACAATGAATTAGATACGGTTTTAGGGGGCGGGTTGGTAAAGGGTTCTGTAACACTGTTGGGTGGTGAACCTGGTATTGGTAAATCTACTTTACTATTACAAGTTGCCTTAAATATTAAGCAGCGAGTGTTGTATGTTTCGGGTGAAGAGAGTCAGTCTCAAATAAAAATGAGAGCAGACAGATTGGAAGCAAACAATTCGAATTGTTTAATTCTTACGGAAACCAACACACAGCTAATTTTTAAGAATATAGAAGAAACTGAACCTGAGGTTTTAGTGATCGATTCGATACAAACCTTGCACACAAACAACATAGAAGCATCTCCTGGAAGCATTTCTCAAATTAGAGAAACCGCCGCAGAACTTATAAAATTTGCCAAAGAAACGGCTACTCCGGTTTTATTAATTGGCCATATTAACAAAGATGGAAACATTGCTGGGCCAAAAATTTTAGAACACATGGTAGATGTTGTTTTACAGTTTGAGGGTGACAGAAATCACGCCTATAGAATTTTACGTTCTCAGAAAAACAGGTTTGGTTCTACATCAGAATTAGGAATTTACGAAATGCTTTCTAGCGGATTAAGAGAAATTACAAATCCGTCTGAAATACTAATTTCTAAAAAAGACAACGATTTAAGCGGTACCGCAATTGCATCTACCTTAGAAGGTATTCGCCCTTTAATGATAGAGATACAAGCCTTAGTTTCTACGGCTGTTTACGGAACACCACAGCGCTCTACAACAGGTTATAATTTAAAACGCCTGAACATGATTTTAGCTGTTCTCGAAAAAAGAGCAGGTTTTAAGTTGGGTGCTAAAGATGTGTTTTTAAACATTACTGGTGGTATCAATGTAGACGACCCTGCCATAGATTTGGCGGTTGTTGCAGCTATATTATCCTCTAATCAAGATATTGCTATCAACCCGAATGTCTGCTTTGCGGCAGAAGTTGGTTTGGCAGGAGAAATTAGACCCGTTTCTAAAATAGACCAACGGATTTTAGAGGCAGAAAAACTTGGATACAAAACCTTAGTAGCATCGAAATACAACAAGATTACTTCTAAAAACCACGGAATAAAATTGGTGTTGGTGGGTAAAATTGAAGAAGCTTTTGCTACATTATTTGCTTAAAATTACAAAAACGAGCTATTTTAAAAAGTTTCCTTCCTTTTAAATAATACTTATTTACTGACGGATATTTTTACAGGAATTACAAAGTAGACAAAATTTAAAACAAAAAAACCGCTCATTTCTGTTCGGTTTTTTTTTTATTTTTATAAAGCTGTAAAACACACGTCTGCAAACTCGGTGTACTTTAAAAAGTACTATCTCTTATTAACAGATTTAATATATTTATCTAAAGCCATTGTCATAGAAGGTGTTTCTTGAGATGGTGCTTCTATATCGCACTTTAAACCAGCCTGTGTTACGGCATTTACTGTAGAATTACCAAAAGCAGCAATTCTTGTGTCATTTTGTTTGAATCCTGGGAAGTTTTGAAATAAAGACTCTATTCCAGAAGGACTAAAAAAGACCAAAACATCATAAACCACATTCTCTAAATCAGACAAATCGCTTACAACTGTTCTATATAAATCTAAACGCGTCCAATTCACTTCTAATTTATCTAATTCTTCGGGAACTAATGGTTTTAGTTTATCTGAAGAGGGCAGTAAAAATTTCTCTGTTTTATGTTTCTTAATAAGCTTGGTTAAATCCTGAAAAGTTCTCGCTCCTACATAGATTTTACGCTTTCTGTAGACAACATACTTCTGCAAATAATAGGCCACAGCTTCAGACTGACAGAAATACTTCATATCATCTGGCACTTTGAAACGCATTTCTTCAGCAATTTTAAAGAAATAATCTACCGCATTTCTACTTGTTAAAATGATTGCAGAAAAGTCTTTAAAATCAATTTTCTTATTTCTAATTTCCTTGATAGAAATAGCTTCTACATGAATAAAAGATCTAAAATCTATCTTTACTTTCTGTTTATCAGACAGATCAAAATAAGGAGATGTTTCTGTTTTTGGAGGAGGCTGCGATACTAAAATAGTTTTAACTTTCATACGCTTGCATTTTTAGTTTAAAGCATCAGTTTAAACATTATTATTAGGGGTGATATTTCGAAGGCGCAAAGATACAATATATAATAAAACAACTTGCTAAAAACCAGCTTTTTATTATTAAACACGTGAAACACAAAGTTTAAGAAAAAGAAGCCTGAAGCGATTGTTATAAAAAATGAAAAATTTAAGGGTCCAAATTGAAACAATACAAAAAGAACTAGAAGAAAAAAACTGATAGAATAAAGGTAACCGAATTTCGAAACTATATAAAAACGGACCTGTTTCTTTATTAAAAAAAGCCTTACTATTAGTAATTCAAGGATGCTTTTAAGGGTAAAATAGCTAAATATAATTCCTAAAACGAAAAGAAAGAAAGAAAAACTAAATGAAAAATCTTCATTTCTTTCTGAAATCAATAAGCTAATAACAAGTGCTAAAACGGTACAAGAAAAGAGGAACAACAAACTATAAAAAGAACTAAAAAAAGAGGTGTCTTCTTCAACTTCATCTTCCAAGAAGCTTTTGTTAAACACTGCAAAAGCATATCCTTTTAACTTCTCTGCATCTATTATTTTTAAGATGGCAATAATGGCAAATAAAAACACCAAAATAAAGGAAACCCAATTCGTATGTATTACTATTTTTTCTAGTGCCTGCAAATTTTCTTCTTTGATAAGGTTTACACAAAATTAGTAATTAAAAAATGTATATTTGTATACTTACCTTAGGAAATTTTATTTATGTCAGATACGCTAGTTATCATTCCCACTTATAACGAAAAGGAAAACATAGAAGCCATTATTAGAGCCGTATTTCATGAAGAAAAAACATTTCATGTTTTAGTAGTTGATGACAACTCTCCTGACGGAACTTCTACAATCATAGAAAAATTAATATTAGAATTTCCGAAGAGACTTTCCATAGAAAAAAGAAAAGGGAAAAGTGGTTTGGGAACTGCCTATATTCATGGTTTTAAGTGGGCTTTGGCTAAAGATTACAACTACATTATAGAAATGGATGCAGATTTTTCTCACAATCCGAAAGATCTAATTCGTCTATACAATGCCTGTGCCACTGAGGGTGGAGAGGTTTCTGTTGGTTCTAGATATGTAAACAATACTGTAAACGTAGTAAATTGGGATATTAAACGTTTACTACTTTCTTATTTTGCTTCAAAATATGTGCGTTTTATAACTAGAATTCCAGTTTTTGACACTACCGCTGGCTTTGTTTGTTGGAAACGCAATGTTTTAGAAACCATAAACCTCGATAAAATTAGGTTTGTAGGATATGCTTTTCAAATTGAAATGAAATTTAAGGCTTGGAAGCATAAATTTACCATAAAAGAAGTTTCTGTAGTTTTTACAGATAGAGACTTGGGTACCTCTAAAATGAGTGGAAACATTGTTACTGAAGCACTCTTTGGAGTTATAAAAATGAAATTAAAAGGATTGCCAAAATAGAAAACCTAATGAGCGCTATTTCGATTAGAACAGCAAACTTAAACGACTTAGAAACCTTGTTAGAATTTGAACAAGGTGTTATAAAAGCAGAGAGACCTTTAGATCCTTTTTTAGGGGATGGTAAATTGTCTTATTACAATATTCCCGAATTAATTACCGCAGAAAACAGCCATTTAATAGTTGCTTTGGTAAACAAAGAATTGGTAGGCTCTGGTTACCTTACCATAGAAGATTCTGGTCATTATCATAAAAACCCAAAACACGGTTATATTGGTTTTATCTTTGTAAAACCAGCTTTTAGAGGAAAAAGAATTAGCAGCCTAATTTTAGCATCTTTAAAAGATTGGGGGAAAGAAAAAGACCTAAAGGAGTTAAGACTTGATGTGTATAGCAATAATTCCGATGCTTTAAAATCTTACAATCGTTTCGGATTTACCAAGGGTTTGGTTAATATGAAAATTGATATTTAAAAAAAGAGAAATGAAAAAAGGAATTTTAATAAAAAACGCAACAATAGTAAATGAGCATAAAATCTTTAAAGGAGATGTTCTTATTGAAAATGAAATAATTAAAGAAATTTCTTCTGAAATTAAACCTACTGAAAATGTTGAAATAATTAATGCTAAAGGAAAATATTTAATCCCTGGTTTTATAGACGATCAGGTGCATTTTAGAGAACCTGGTTTAACACACAAAGCAACTATTGCAACAGAAAGTAGGGCCGCAATTGCTGGCGGAATTACCACATTCATAGAAATGCCAAACACAGTGCCGCAAGCTACAACCCAAGAGTTGTTAGAAGATAAATTTAAAATTGCAGCAGTAGATTCTTATGCAAACTACTCTTTTATGTTTGGTGGCACCAATAACAATCTAGAAGAATTATTAAAAACAGACCCTAAAAAAGTAGCAGGAATTAAGTTGTTTTTAGGTTCTTCTACGGGAGATATGTTGGTTGATAATGAAGAAGTTCTAGAGAAAATTTTCTCATCAACAAAAATGATTATTTCTGTACATTGTGAAGACGAAGCAACTATTAGAAAAAATACAGCCATTTATAAGGAAAAGTACGGAGACGATATTCCTCTAAAATACCATCCAATCATTAGAAGTGAAGCCGCTTGTTACTTATCTTCTTCTAAAGCTATTGAATTGGCTAAAAAAACAGGAGCAAGACTGCATATTTTTCATTTATCAACAGCAAAAGAAACGCATTTATTTAGAAACGATATTCCGTTAGAAGAAAAGCAAATTACGGCAGAGGTTTGTATTCATCATTTGTGGTTTAATGACCAAGATTACGAAGAAAAAGGGACGCATATCAAATGGAATCCTGCCGTAAAAACAGAAAAAGATAGATTGGGTCTCTGGAAAGCTTTGTTGGATGACAGAATAGATGTTTTGGCAACAGACCATGCACCACATACTTTAGCCGAAAAAAATAATAATTATTTGAACGCACCAAGTGGTGGGCCGTTAGTACAACACGCTCTTATTGCACTTTTAGAAAAAGTAAAAGAAGGCGTAATTCCTATTGAAAAAGCAGTAGAAAAAATGAGCCACAATCCTGCAAAGTTATTCCAAATAGAAAAACGCGGATTTATAAAAGAGGGTTATTTTGCGGATATTGTTTTAATTGATATCAACAAACCACAAACAGTTTCTAAAGACAACATTTTATATAAATGTGGTTGGTCTCCTTTTGAGGGAACTACTTTTTCATCTACCATAACACATACTTTTGTAAACGGACATTTAATGTACAATAATGGTATTTTTAATGAAACGGTTAAAGGGAAAAGAATTACTTTTAATAGATAAAATGAGACAAATAAGCTACTTCTTCCTTTTCATGTTTTTTGCTTCCTGCACAAGTAATACTATTTTTGAAAAACCGAAAGACTTAATTCCGAAAGATACTATGAGTCTTTTATTACAAGAAATGGTGATTTCTTCTAGTGCTAAATTTATAAAAAACAAAAACAATCAAAAGAATATCAATTATATGCCTTTTGTTTATGAAAACTTTAAAATAGACAGCACGCGTTTTAAAAGCAGTAATTATTATTACATGTCTAAGATAGATCTGTACCAAGAAATTTTAGAAAATGCTCAAGACGGCATCGTATCAAGACAAGATGTATTGACAAACATAAAAACAGTATTAGATTCTATTAAAAAAGATTCCATACAGGGCAATTTAAACAAACTTAAAAGAGGAGACAGTTTACAAATTATAAAAAACTTAAAAGATTTAGAAAACCCTGATAAGATTTTAAACAACATAGAAATGCAATAATATTTTTAGCCTTTAAAATTGCTACAAACATCTTTGACAACAGTTTGCACCTCTTCAAATTGAAAGTTAATTTTTTCTTTAATTTTTTCTGAAGAATATTTAGAAACTTCGTGGGCGCTTTTTGCTGAATATTTACTTAACAAAGGCGTTTTTTTAGTAAACACCGCTAAAATTGATGAAATACGCCAAAACATGTTGGTTTGCCAAGATTTTATCTTTTTTGAAGGTCTTTTAACACCAAAAGCGTCTGCAATTAAAAAGAACAACTCTTTATACGTTTTATTCTCTGAAACCAATATAAAACGCTCGTTTTTAACATCCGAATTCATGAGTAAAACCATTGCTTTTACAACATCTTTAACCCCTACAAAACCGGTAATTCCTTCTGTATAGTATTTAAAGCCGTTTTTCACCTGACTGAACAATTTTCCAGAACCAGCAATCCAAAATCCACTTCCTAAAATAACTCCAGGGTTTACAATAACCACTTCTACGTCTTCTTGACTAGCGCGCCAAACTTCCATTTCTGCTCCGAACTTTGTAATCGAATAGCCACTATTATCTAATTCTTTATTCCATTCATTTTCTTCTGTAATTAAGTCTCCGTTTAAGGAGTCTCCAACAGCTGCAATAGAACCTACAAAACACAATTTTTTTATTTTTGCATCAATAGAAAGGTTTACAATAATTGCCGTTCCGTGAATATTTACTTTGCGCATTTCTTTATAATCTTTCGGATTAAAAGAAATAAACGCTGCACAATGGTATACTTTTTCTACACCTACAAATGCAGGAATCATAGCCGGAATGTCTGTAATATCAGCCTTAAACCATGCTATTTTTGCTATTAACGAAGTATCCTCTGTATAATAAGAAAATACTTTTTCTACTGCTTTTATTTTTTCTTTAGAACGATAAATAGCTCGAACTTTTTCATCATTTTTTAACAAATGATACAATAAATGTGCGCCAACCAAACCTGTTCCTCCAGTAACTAAAATCATACTACGAATTTAGTATATTTTGCTCGATAAAGGTATATTTGCGAACTGATAAACGGAATACAATGAAAAATTTTATTAAAGAATTAGAATGGAGAGGAATGTTGCACGACAGCATGCCAACAACAGAAGAACACTTATTAGAAAGTATGAGAAGTGCTTATGTTGGCTTTGACCCCACTTCAGATTCTTTACATATAGGAAACTTAGTACCCATTATGTTGTTAGCGCATTTTCAAAGATGTGGCCACAAACCAATTGCTTTAGTTGGCGGTGCAACCGGTATGATTGGTGATCCTTCAGGAAAATCTGCAGAACGTAATTTACTAGATGAAGAAACATTGCGTTACAATCAAGAAGCGATTAAAGGACAATTAAGTCACTTTTTAGATTTTACTTCCAACGAAGAAAATGCAGCTGTTTTAGTAAATAATTACGATTGGATGAAAGATTTTTCTTTCTTAGAATTTATACGTGATGTTGGTAAACACATTACGGTAAATTACATGATGGCAAAAGATTCTGTGAAAAACAGAATTAGTGCAGCGTCTAAAGACGGAATGTCTTTTACCGAGTTTACCTATCAGTTAGTTCAAGGATATGATTTCTTACATTTATATAAAAACAACAACGCCTCTATTCAAATGGGAGGTTCTGATCAATGGGGAAACATTACCACAGGAACAGAATTAATTAGAAGAATTGGTGGCGGAAAAGGATATGCAATAACCTGTCCTTTAATTACGAAATCTGATGGTACGAAGTTCGGGAAATCTGAAGGTGGTAACGTTTGGTTGGATGGAAAGAGAACATCACCTTATAAATTTTACCAATACTGGTTGAATGCTTCTGATGAAGATGCAGAAAAATACATTAGAATTTTTACCTTTTTAGAGAAAGAAACCATAGATGCTTTAATCACTGAACATAAAGAAGCGCCACATGCACGTGTATTGCAAAAGAAAATTGGGGCCGAAGTTACCTTATTAGTCCACGGAAAAGAAGCGTATGACAATGCTATTAAAGCTTCTAATATTTTATTCGGAAAGTCTACAGCTTCCGATTTAAAATCTTTAGATGAACAAACGTTTTTAGATGTTTTTGATGGTGTACCGCAAGCTACCGTAGCGATTGCAGAGCTAGCAGAAGGTTTAGACATGGTTGCTGCGTTGGCTGCTAAAACAAATTTTTTAGCCTCTAACGGAGACGCGAGAAGAGCTTTAAAAGAAAATGCAATTTCTGTAAACAAAGAAAAGATAAAAGAAGACTTTACAATTACTAAAGAAGATTTAATTGCGAATAAATACGTGTTGTTACAACGTGGTAAAAAAACATATTATTTGTTGGTAGTAGCATAGCTTAAAACTGAATGCAAAAAAAAAGAGCTGAATATATTCCCCTCTTTTTTTTGTTTCATTTAGAAAACTTCACTTTCGTTTACTTTTCTTTCTTAATTTTTACCCAGTTTTTATCTGCTTTTTCTTTCAATTGTTCAGCGCCTTCTTCTTGCCACATTTTAAAAGTATTTGTACCCCAAGCATTGTAAAACAGGTATAATTTACCAGCTCTAATTTCAAAGGTTTCAGGATTTATAGAAACCCTTTCGGCTTTTGCACCGACTGCGTAGGCACAAAACCCGCCATAAGCAGGCCTGTATTTTTTAGGTGTGCTTTTAAAAATTTCTAAATTTTGTTTGGAAACAAACTTAAATTTTACACCTTCAAATACTGCGGTATATGCAGTATCTCCTTTTTCGGCTGTATTACTAAAATAAGATACCACATCATAGCCTTCTGCAACATACCCTTTCTTTAGATTGTATTCTTGTGCAAAAAAGGTTGTAGAAATTGTGATCAGTAAAATTGTTGTAAAATTCTTCATCCTATTTTATTTTTCAGTTTGGTCGATAAATACTAAAATACTTACAAAACCATCAGATTGCAACCTCTAATATCCGAACTATCAAAACGCCCAATGATTTCAAACGTTCCGTTTTCGTGTACCTTTCCTAAGTCTTGGGTCGCAATAAAAGAGCATGAATTGTAGTTGGCCAAATCAATTACATTTATTCCTCCATTTTTCCCTGAATCATTAATGGTTAAAGCGTCTTCAGTATCACGTGTTAAAATTTTCATCCAAGGAGGTGTTTCAAAAAGGCCATTTCCTTTAGAGTATCCCTGACTTAGTAATTCTGTCATTCCATATTCTGAATGAATTTCTGTGACTCCAAATCCGTCTTTTAAAATGGCATGCAATTCTTCTCTTACCAATTCTTTTCTTCTTCCTTTCATACCACCAGTTTCCATTATTATGGTGTTTTTTAGGTTGAATTGTTGCATTTCAATCAAGTCTAACAAAGCAAAAGAAACCCCAATTAAGAGTGTTTTTTGTCCGTTTTTATTTAATTCAATTAGTTTTTTAGCTAATTCTTGCATATTATCAAGATAAAAGCCACTTTCTGATTTTTTAGATTTTTGAATTAAATCGGCTACCATAAACACCAAAGAAGAACCTTCGCGTTCTAAGTAATTGGGCAACAAAGCCAAGACGGTGTATTCTTCTATATTTCCGTAAAAGTGCGCAAATCCTTTTAAATAGCTTTCTTTATAAAGATTGATATCGGTAACCAAATGTTTGCTTATACTACTTCCTGTAGTTCCAGAACTTGTGAAAATTTCTTGAACTTCGTCTAAGGAAGAAAGTACTTCTCTACTTTTAAAAAACTGAATGGGCAAAAACGGAATTTCTTCAACTGTAAGGACACTTGAAGGATGAATATATAGCAAGTCACAAAACGACCTGTATACTTTATTATGGGTAAACTGATGTTTGAAAACTGCTAAAGCAACTTCCGTAAATTCTTGTTGATTCTGTAAGTTAAAAATTCTGTTTTGCATAAGACAGTGCAAAAATAAGATTTAAAGCTGCAACCTTTTATTCTTTTTACGTTTAATAAATAACAGACTTATTCTTTGTAAATTTTCACGATCAATTCCCCTTTATCATTCATTGAGGCTCTGTACATTCCTGCAGTATTAAACTCAAAAGACATGTTCCCGTTTTTGTCTAAAGCCACAACGCCCCCAGTACCGCCAAGTTTCGTTAGTTTATTTTGAATAACATCTGTTGTTGCTTCTTTTAAAGAACTGTTTTTATACTCCATTTGTGCAGAAATATCATATGCAACCTGGTTTCTAATAAAGTATTCTCCCCATCCTGTTGAAGAAACTCCACACGTTTTATTATTTGCATACGTACCCGAACCAATAATTGGCGCATCCCCAATTCTTCCCCAGCGTTTATTGGTCATTCCACCAGTGGAAGTTCCTGCAGCAATATTTCCATTTTTATCTAAAGCAACACAACCCACAGTTCCAAATTTTGAATTCTTAATATCCGAGTCATAAAAAGCCGCTTTTTTATCGTTGTGAGCTCGTTCCGTTTTTACTTTATTTTTTATCCTCTGCAAAGATTTAAAACGGTTTTCTGTATAAAAATAACCTGGGTCTACAATTTCCAATCCTTTTTCTTTCGCAAAAATTGAAGCGCCTTTTCCTGAAAGCATTACGTGTTCGGAATCTGTCATTATTTTTACGGCCAATTCAATCGGACTTTTTACATTCATTACACCTGCTACTGCGCCTGCATTTAATGTTTTCCCGTCCATAAAAGAAGCATCTAATTCGTTGGTTTCTTCGTGTGTAAAAACGGCTCCTTTACCCGCATTAAACAACGGAGAGGCTTCCATTACTTGAATGGTCTTCACAACGGCTTCTTGACTGGTTCCTCCATCTTTAAGAATGGCATAACCAGTTCTAATTGCCTCTTCTAACTTCAATTTATATGCATTTTCTTTTTCTTCGGATAAGTTTTCCTTCAAAATTGTACCTGCTCCGCCATGAATTATAATGGCAAATTCATTTTGTTTTGCTGTTATGGTTTTGTCTTTAGATGACGTGTCTAAGGCATTCTTACAGCTATAAGAGATGCTTAAAATAGAAATGATAAGGAACAGTTTTTTCATGATTTTTTTGTTTAAAATTAAACAAATATTATGTTTTTTGTTTAATTTATTTATCTGTAAAATAATTCGTAAATTTGAAGCTCTAAGTTAAACAACTAAAACGGAACTGCAAAATGACAGATTTTGGAAT
>JBLHIE010000040.1:0-13471 GCA_047614925.1 Arenicella sp. | reverse complement strand
CTATTGTTATTTTTTACTACTTAAAAAAAGAATCTACAAACTCATGTTTGTTAAATACTTGTAAATCGTCTATGCCTTCTCCTACTCCAATATATTTTACGGGTATTTTAAATTGATCTGAAATACCGATGACCACACCACCTTTTGCAGTACCATCTAATTTTGTCACTGCCAATGAAGTAACTTCTGTTGCCAATGTAAATTGTTTTGCTTGCTCAAATGCATTCTGACCTGTAGAACCGTCTAATACTAATAAAACCTCGTGTGGTGCATCTGCAATTACTTTCTGCATTACGCGCTTAATCTTGGTCAATTCGTTCATTAAATTGACTTTATTATGCAATCTACCGGCAGTATCTATTATGACCACATCAGCATTTTGTTTTACAGCAGAAGTTAACGTATCAAAAGCCACGGAAGCAGGATCTGAACCCATTTCTTGACGTATTATTGGCACCGCTGTTCTGTCTGCCCAAATTTGCAATTGATCTATTGCCGCTGCTCTAAAAGTATCTGCTGCTCCTAAAACAACTTTTAAACCTTGTTTTTTAAACTGACTCGCCAACTTACCTATTGTAGTCGTTTTGCCCACTCCATTTACACCCACCACCATAATAACATAGGGTGTTTTGATTTTGGGAATATTAAACTCGGTTTCATTTCCTACATTAGTTTCAGACAGCAAACCAGCAATTTCTTCTCTAAGAATCGTATTTAATTCATCTGTGCCCAAATATTTAGCTACAGCTACTCTTGCCTCTATTCTTTTGATAATTTTTAAGGTAGTTTTCACACCTACATCAGAAGCCACAAGTACCTCTTCTAAATTATCTAGAACATCTTCATCTACAGTAGATTTTCCTGCTACCGCCTTCGAAAGTTTATCGAAAAAATTAACTTTCGTTTTCTCTAAACCCTTGTCTAAGGTTTCCTTTTTATCTTTTGAAAATATTTTTTTAAAAAAACTCATTCTTATGTTTTGTACACTACAAAAATAGGTTAAAAACTAACTACTCTAGCGGATTTAGTTCAATTCTGATTTAAAAAATAAATACGTCTAAACTACAGTGTAATGTTCTATGAATTAAGGATTGTCCAAGCAGTTAAAAAATTTCCTTCACTAAGAAAAAAATAAAAAGAAAAAATCTTTCGATTTCACCCAATATAAACTCCATACATACCCTCTATTTATCTTCCAAAAATACGGAATAATAAGTCACAAAAAAAACTACTTTCTAAAAATAGAAAGTAGTTTAAATATTTTGTCTTGTAAATATTACTTTTTAGCTAAAAAGCTATCTACTTTTTCTGGTTGCATGATTGACTCTACAAATGTATAAGCTCCTGTTTTTGGAGATTTTATCATTTTTATAGCTTTACATAATCTTTTTGAAGAAGTTTGTAAAGATGCTACTGTTTTCTTTGCCATTGTCTAAATGTTTTAAATCTATATGCTCTTTTCTGAGTTCTAGATATTTTAATTATTTAATTTCTTTGTGAACAGTCATTTTATTTAGGATAGAGTTAAATTTCTTAATCTCCATTCTATCAGGACTGTTTTTTTTGTTCTTTGTTGTGATGTATCTAGAAGTACCTGGTTTCCCTGTTCCTTTGTGCTCTGTACATTCTAATATTACCTGAACTCTGTTACCTTTTTTTGCCATCTCTGTATAATTTTAATCTGCTGGAGCTTATTTAGTTAAAAATCCGTTAGCTCTCGCTTCTTTTATAACTGCAGAAATTCCTTTCTTGTTTATATTTTTCAAAGCAGATGCAGATACCTTTAAAGTAATCCATTTATCTTCTTCTGGAATGAAAAAACGCTTGGTCATTAGATTAGCGTCAAACTTTCTCTTTGTTCTATTCAAAGCGTGAGAAACGTTATTCCCAACCATTGCTTTTTTTCCTGTTAATTCACAAACTCTAGACATCTTTTCGACAGTATTTATTGTTGTTATCTCTAAACGAGGTGCAAATCTACATATAATTCTAATTCTGAACAAAACAATTTTACAAATTTTTAAAGAATTTCTCTCTGTAAAATTTCTAAAGATTTACTTACCGTTCGGTTGATTACCTTTTCTCTTGGTTGACCAAAATTAAATTCTTCTACAACCTCCTTAAAATCACTTACTAATGCAATAAAAACAGTTCCTAGGCTTTTATCATTTTTATCAGTTGTAGGCCCAGCATTTCCAGTAACAGCAATTGCATAATTGGTTTGCAACTTCTCTTTTGCACCTCTAGCCATCTCTAAGGCCACCTCTTTACTCACTACAGAGTGCTTTTCTATGGTCTTTGCATCTACATTTAGCAAACTTATTTTAGTTGCTGCTGTATATGCTATAAAACTTCCCTTATAATAGGCAGATGAACCCGCTATAGAAACTAACGTAGCTGCAATTTTACCACCTGTAATACTTTCTGCAGTACAAATAGTTTCACTCTTATCTTTTAACAATTCTCCAACTCTTTTTTCTAAGGAAGCATCATCATCTAAACCTGTAATAATTTCTGGTATTAATTGATACACCTCTGCCACCGCTTTGTCTAAAAGACCTTCTAACGTTGCTTTATTTTCTCCTTTTCCAGACAAACGCAAACGAACTCTTCCGAAAGAGGGCAAATAGGCTAATTTTATAGCCGATGGTAAATTATTCTCTAAGTCTTCAATTCTTTCTGCAATGGTACTTTCTCCTTGACCATACGTCATAATTGTTTTATGAATAATGAAGGGTAATTTAAATTGTTGCTGAATTCTAGGCAATACTTCATGGGTCATTAAGCCTTTCATTTCATAAGGAACACCTGGTAGTGAGACAAAAACAGTTTCGTTCTCATAAAACCACATACCTGGTGCTGTACCAAAATTATTCATTAGAAGTGTTGCTTTTGAAGGCAAGTGTGCTTGTGTTTTCTGGATTTCTCGAAAAGGCAAGTCCATTTTTTTAAACAATCTTTTGATATGATCTACCACCTCTTGGTATTCGGTAACTTCTGTATCATTAAAAAACTCTGCAATTGTCTTTTTAGTGATGTCGTCTTTTGTAGGCCCTAAACCACCTGTAACAATTACAATATCTACCCGTTCTTGCGCTTCTTTAAAAGCATTTAAAATATGCTGCTTATCGTCTTGAATAGATGTTATTTGATATATAGAAACTCCTATTTTATTCAACTCTTGTCCAATCCATTGTGAGTTGGTATCTACAATTTGACCAATCAGAATCTCATCTCCTATTGTTATAATTTCTGCTTTCATTTATTTCACTTTAATTTCAAAAGCTTCACACCCTTCAATAACTCCTTTTAAAACATCATTTTCAACAACTTTACCAACGCCTGCTGGTGTTCCTGTAAAAATAACATCTCCTTTTTTCAGGGTGAAGTATTGTGATACATAGGAAATTAACGCGTCTGTTTTCCACAACATCGCATTGGTGTTACCATCTTGTACAATTTCATCATTCTTTAATAACTGAAATTTCAAATTATCTAAGTCGAATTGTTCTTTCGGATAAAATGCTCCAATAACAGCACTTCCATCAAATGCTTTCGCTTTTTCCCAAGGCAACCCTTTTTTCTTGCATTTTTCTTGCACATCTCTTGCTGTAAAATCAATCCCTAAACCAATTTCATCATAATATTTATGTGCGAATTTTGCAGCAATGTGTTTACCCACCTTATTTATTTTTATTAAAACCTCTACTTCATAATGCACATCATCTGAAAAAGAAGGAATAAAAAATGGATTTTTTTTGGGTAAAATGGCAGAATCTGGCTTTAAAAAAACAACAGGACTTTCTGGCTTCTCATTCGCCAATTCTTTAATATGCTTTGCGTAATTGCGCCCAATACAGATTATTTTCATTTTATATATTGAAAATTAAAAGATTCGAAAATTTAAATATGTACTCTTATTTACAAACTACTGAAAATTGTAAACTCTTTTACTCACCCGCTTCTGGAAAAACGATTGCTCTATTACCAGCAACTATAATTTGATTGTTTAAGTGATTTTTAACAGCCCTAGCCAAAACCAATCTTTCGATGTCTGCACCAATTCTCTTTAAAGTTGTGGGGGTACTTTCATGCGTTACAGGCTCTACATCTTGCTCTATAATTGGACCTTCATCTAAATCTTCTGTTGCATAATGTGCCGTTGCTCCAATTAGCTTCACACCTCTTTCATAGGCTTTCTTATAAGGATTAGCTCCCTGAAAAGCTGGTAAAAAAGAGTGATGGATATTGATAATTCTTTCTGGATAATGATTGATGAATTCTGAAGATAAAATTTGCATATATCTTGCCATTACTACTAAATCTACCTTATTTTCATCTAACAATGCTATCACCTGTGCTTCTTGTGCGGTTTTAGTTTCTTTTGTTACGGGTAGGTAATAAAAAGGAACCTTAAACATTTCTGCAATGTGTTTTAATTTATCATGGTTGCTAATGACCATTGTAATGTTACAGTCTAACAAACCCTCTTTTTGTCGCTCTAACAAATCATATAAATTATGACTTGTATGTGAAACCATAATGGCCACATTTTGTTTTTTGTCACCGTAATTTACAGACCAATCAAAATGTAAAGGTGCTGCCAATTCTAAAAATTTATTTTCTAATGTTTGTTTAGAGATGTTCGTTCCTTCTGCATTTAGCCGAATTCTCATAAAATAAGTATCTTCAATAGCATTTGCATATTGCTGACAGCTCAAAATATTGAATCCTTTTTCATAAAAGAATGTAGTAATTTTAGCGACCAACCCTTTTTGATCAGGACATTTTATTAGAAATGTTACTATTTGTGATTTCATGTTTTGTGATTCAAAAATTAAAAAAATAAATAATTAAAAATTGATTATTTTTCCTTTGGCTACAACTTTATTTTTTATCCATTTTATAATTTCAGCTTCATCAATTATAGACCCACAATGAGGATTTTTAAAGCATTCCTTGCAGTCTGTAAAAAACTAAAAAAACGAGTACTTAGTCTATTTTATTCGTGTTGAATAAATGCATTCAAACTGATAACCAATGATTGTTAATTGACCACTGACTAAGGTATCCATTTCTTAGGAAAATTAGGTTTTCTCTTCTCTAAAAAGGCATCGCGCCCTTCTTTTGCTTCCTCTGTCATATAGGCTAGTCTTGTTGCTTCACCCGCAAAAACTTGCTGCCCAACCATACCGTCATCGGTTAAGTTCATTGCAAATTTTAGCATTCTTATAGACGTTGGAGATTTCTCTAAAATTTCTTGTGCCCATTCATAAGCAGTACTTTCCAATTCTTCATGCGGAATGACAGCATTTACCATGCCCATGTCATATGCTTCTTGTGCGGAATAATTTCTTCCTAAAAAGAAAATTTCTCTTGCTCTTTTTTGTCCCACCATTTTAGCCAAATATGCCGAACCATAACCACCGTCAAACGAGGTTACATCTGCATCTGTTTGTTTAAAAATAGCGTGTTCTTTAGATGCCAGGGTTAAATCGCACACCACGTGTAAACTATGTCCGCCACCAACGGCCCAGCCAGGAACCACCGCAATAACTGCTTTTGGCATGAACCTAATTAACCGCTGCACTTCTAAAATATTTAATCTATGATAACCGTCATCACCAACATACCCTTGATGTCCTCGTGCTTTTTGATCGCCACCAGAACAGAAAGAATAAATACCATCTTTTAAACTTGGTCCTTCCGCCGAAAGCAGTACAACGCCAATGTTTACATCTTCACCTGCATCATAAAATGCCTCGTACAATTCTTTGGTTGTTTTTGGTCTAAATGCATTTCTAACATCGGGTCTGTTAAACGCTATTCTAGCAACTCCATTGCATTTCTTGTAGGTAATATCTTCATACTCCTTCACCGTTTTCCATTCGGGTTGTATCATATTTTTGTATTTTAGACTTTCTAAAGAGAACAAAAGGTTCTTGTAGACAAAAATAAACATTCTAAATGATGATTCAGAAATCCCTACCACTAATATTTTTATTATTTTTTTTAAGTGCTTTTTCGCAAACAATTATAAAAAAAACAATTGACTCAGACTATTTAGGCTACAGTAGAGAGATAAAAATATATCTCCCAGAAGATTATGACAAGAATGAAGAAAAAAACTACCCGCTTGCAATTGTTTTAGATGCAGAATACCTGTTTGATCTTTATACCGGTAATGCAGTATTATTTGCAGCAAAAGATAAGGCGCCAAAACAAATTGTCATTGGAGTTAACATGGCTAAAACCCGAAAAAAAGACACTTATTTTAATATTGATAATGGAAGCTCAACGAAGAATAATGCCAATTTTTATAATTTCATAAGAGATGAAGTTATTTTTGAAATAGAAAGTTCTTATAATACTTCACCCTTTATCACTTTAATTGGTGAAGGAACCTCTGCAAATTTAATAACTGCCTTTTTAGGAGAACAAACACCTCTTGTTAATGCTTATATCTGCATTAATTCTACTTTTTCAGATTTTATTGGTAGACAAATGCAAACTTATAATTTAGCGAGATTTCAAAAGCAAGACAATACTTTTTATTTTTATACAAACAATTCTACTATTTTTTCTAATGAAAAACAAGCAAGAATTAATCAATTGCAAAAAGGCATCTCTGAATTAGGCCTACCTAATTTTAATGTTATTAATGACGCTTTTAATACAGAAAGTAGTGTTTCTGCAATTAGTGAAGCAATTCCTAGAGCACTCACAAAAGTTTTTGAAATATACTCTGCCATCTCTAAAGAAGAGTTTAATGAAAGCATAAAGAATTTATCTCCTATTGATGCCATTGCATATTTAGAAAACAAATATTTAGACATTGAGTTTCTGTTTGGAAGCAACCTAGAAATTAGAAAACAAGATATTTATGCTGTCGAAAAGATTATTATCGAAAAAGAAAACGGAGATCAATTGCTGAATTTTGGGAGAATGATTTTGAAAATATTTCCATCATCTCCTTTAGGTGAGTATTATATTGGGCGCTATTATGAGCAAGGTAAAAATATTAAAAAAGCCATTTACTATTATAAAATCGGGTATGGTAAAATGAAGCCATCAGACCCAAAGGCCAACGCTTATTATGAAAATATAGTAAGATTGAGTAACTACTAATTAGTAATTAAAAAATAGAAATGATCAATAAGGAAATATTCAGCTTTAAAATAAAAAACTCTAAATAAAAGAACCTATTTACTGCCTATTGAAACGACCAACTGAACACTTATTTCACCAACACAATCCTATCCTCTTCAATTACAATTCGTTTTTGCTTATACAAGTTACCAACTGCTTTTTTAAATGCTTTTTTACTCATTTTCATGTGAAAACGTATCGAATCTGGCGAGCTTTTATCCGTAATTAAAATAAAACCTTCTTTGCTATCTTTTAACCTTGTAAGCACTTTATCTACGTCAGAATCTATTACATTTCTAAAACCTTGTGGTCTTAAGGAAACATCTATTTTACCGTCTTCACGAATATTTTTCACATAGCCAGTCACTTCCATATTCTCCTCTAATGCCTGAAAAACTTCACTCCTAAAAAGCAAACCATCAAATTCTTCATTAATTAAAACCGTATAACCCAAACCTGTTTCAGTTTCAATTACCAAGCTTACCTTATCTCCTTCCTTCAAGTTCATTTCTCCTTCTTGCAAATCTTCTTGTAAATCCATTATTGTATTTGTTTAAAATAATTTTTTAAAATTAAATCATTTTCTGCACTTGGCGTAAAAATCTCTAATATTTTTGGTTTTTCAGATGTTTCGAAAAATCCTTTTAATTCTTGTGCTACCGTTTCTGCAGAATATGCTTTTTGATAAGCGAACTGGTGCATGTTACACAAATACTCTGCTGTTAAGCAATGTGGCGTTTCAAAATATTTTGTAGCATTTGATTCTTTTGGTCCTGGTATAATTCTAAAAATGCCGCCACCAGAATTATTAATAATTATAATTCTAAAACTTTTAGGAATGTTGCTATTCCACAATCCGTTACTGTCATAAAAGAAACTTAAGTCTCCTGTTATAAAGACAGTTTGCTCTTTAGTTGCGTACGCCGCGCCAATGGCTGTACTTGTACTTCCATCAATTCCGCTTGTTCCTCTGTTACAAAAAATAGTAACACTTTTTTTAATAGAAAACAACTGCGCGTATCTTATTATAGAACTGTTGCTAATTTGCAATTGGCAATCATCTGGAATGCTATTTAGAGCTTGTTCAAACACAGAAAAGTCCGAATACTTTATGGTCTCGAAATACGCTGCATGTTTCTCTCTTCTTTCCTCCCTAAAACTCAACCATTTTGGTTGATAATCGCTTTTTAAAGGCCTTATAAACTGATTGAAATGAGAGAAAAAATCTACTGGTTTCGTTTGTATAAATTCAGACAAACACAAAAAAGTATTGGTTGCTTTTCTCGCATCAATATCCCAATGCTGTTTTGGCTGATACTCTCTTAAAAACTTTTTGATTCTTTTAGAGACAATCATACCGCCAAACGTAATTAAAATATCTGGTTTTAATTCCTGAAACTCAGCATCTGACAAAGAAAAAATCAACTGATCTATAGAGTCTATGGCTTTATTGTGGTGTAAATTCGAAGTCGTTTCCGTTAAGATTAAAACAGAATCGTCTTCTGCATATAAATCCATTAATGCATGCAAAGCGGCATCCGGATAATTGACACCTACCAATATCATTTTCTTTTCGGCACGGTTCCATAGCTTCGATAGTTTCTCATAATTAATATGAGAATTGTCTAAAGAACTTAAAGAAATATGCGGAAAGTTGTACTCATTCAATGCTGGCACTGTTTCATATAAAGGTTCATCAAAAGGAACGTTTATATGCACGGGACCTTGTTGCGACACAGAAACCTGCAAAGCTTCACCAATTAGCTGAGAATTGCGCGTTTTGTATTTCGGATTTTCAATTAGGTTTGCAGAAAATAAGATATGATTTGCAAACACATTTTCTTGACGAATAGTCTGTCCGTCTCCAATGTCTATTAAATGTTTTGGCCTGTCAGCAGAAATAACAACCAACGGTATATTACTGTAAAAAGCCTCTGCAATTGCAGGGTAATAATTTAACAAAGCAGAACCAGATGTACATAAAATTGCCACAGGTTTTTGCGTTTGTTGTGCAATACCTAAAGCAAAAAAAGCAGCACAGCGTTCATCTACAACACTTAACGCCTCTATTTCTGTATGACTAGAGAAACCGATGGTAAGTGGTGCATTTCTTGAACCTGGAGAGATAACAACCGTCTCAATATGAAATTGAGCACACGCTGAAATGACAATTTGTGCGAGTTCTTTTTTTGGATACATTATTTTAAATCTTTTTAAGATTTAAAAAAGTTGTTGGTTGTAAGTTTTAAATGCATCACTTAAAACTTACAACCAACAACTAATTCTTAATTCCCTTTTTGGTAATCTGCTAAAAACTGTGCCAAACCACTATCCGTTAATGGGTGTCTTAACAACCCTTCAATAGCACTTAAAGGCCCCGTCATTACATCAGATCCTAATTTTGCGCAATCTATAATATGCATTGTATGACGCACAGAAGCTGCTAAAATTTGAGTTTCAAAGCCGTAATTGTCATAAATTAAACGAATCTCTGAAATTAGGTTTAAACCGTCTGTAGAAATATCATCTAAACGACCAATAAATGGCGATACATACGTTGCACCTGCCTTTGCAGCCAATAATGCTTGTCCTGCAGAGAATACTAAAGTTACGTTTGTTTTAATTCCTTTCGAAGAAAAATATTTACATGCCTTTACACCATCTTTTATCATTGGTAATTTTACCACAATTTGCGGATTCAGTGCAGCCAAAGCTTCCCCTTCTTTTACCATTCCGTCAAAATCTGTAGCAATTACCTCTGCAGAAACGTCCCCTTCTACCAACTCACAAATAGCTTTGTAATGGTCTATAATGTTTGCTTCCCCAGTAATTCCTTCTTTCGCCATTAAAGACGGGTTTGTAGTTACACCATCTAAAATTCCTAAAGCTTGCGCTTCTTTAATTTGGGCTAAATTTGCAGTATCAATAAAAAATTTCATTTGTATTTATTTAGTTCTAATTGTTTCTTTTTTGGGCATTCCCTAAAGGTCGGGCTTTCCGCACTCGCTTTTTGTTCATTCTTCACAAAAGAGCTCAAACAAATGCTGCAATCCCTAATGCAAAGGTAAGTACTTGCAAGTCTATTTAAAAATTGAAATAAAAGTATTTCTAAACTACTTATAAACAAGCGCTCTCCTTATAGTTTGTAATGATTCATTAAAAGTTTTTCATAGACCTTGTCTGGCAAAATTCGTTTTAAAACAATGGAGAATTTCTCCATAAAGCTGCCTACTTTATAATGAATCCTAGGATGTTTTGTTCGGGTAATTTTATAGACCACTTTTGCCATTTCTAGCGGATCCATTCCGCCACCAACATGTGCATCCATTAAATCTAAATTCGTCTGATAATCTTCCTTATAGGCAGAGTTTTCAAACACAGGTGTATGATATCTTCCTGCAGCAATATTGGTTGCAAAGTCTCCTGGAGCAACATTTACAAGTTCAATTCCAAAGTTTTTAACCTCCATTCTTGTAGCTTCTGTTACAATTTCTAAAGCCCCTTTGGTTGCAGAATACAAACCTCTAAAAGGCAAACCCATATAGCCCGCAATAGAAGTTATATTTATAATGATCCCTGAATTCTGTTTGCGCATTTGTGGCAAAACAGCTTTCATCACATCAATGGCACCAAATAAATTGGTATTAAAAACAGCACGCATTTCATCTGTGGGTGTTTCTTCAACAGGTCCTGTAATTCCCATGCCTGCATTATTTACCAAAACATCTAGTCTTCCTTCCTTTTCAAGAATGTAAGCAACTGCTGTCCTAATCGTGTCTACTTTTAAAACATCTAAGGCAATGATTTTAAATAAAAAATCTTTCTCATTCTTAATGGTTCTACTTGTACCATAAACGATATACCCCTTTTTAGATAAAAAAGTAGCAATCGCTTTTCCGATACCCGAAGAAGCACCCGTAACTAAAACAATTTTAGACATAAGATATTAAAAGTATTAAAAGATTAAAGTATAAAATAAACGAATATAAGTATATCAAACTTTTTTGAATATTCTAATTTTCTAATGAACCTCGCAAATATCATAAAAGTAACTGAAGAAAACTAAGAAGGAGAAAAATAATAACTGCTGTAAAAAAGAAAAATTCTGAAGAGCATCAGAATTAAATAAGGATAAAAAAATGGCAAGCTACCTACATCACACCGCTACAACCTAATACCTTTGCTGCGTTCCCGCCCTGGAGGATTCAAAGGGAGCTAGTTGTGTAGGACTTGCCGTGGCAAATTTACAAGCTTTTTTTATTTAAACAATTAAAATTTTACTAAAACTTATGTAACATTTTTAAGACACTGGCTACTAATATGTTGTTTTGAGATTTTATAATAAAAGGCAAAAAATAAAACTATCTCAATGAAAAGAATATATTTGTATCATTAACCAAAAATAAAAACATGGAAAATCAAGTAAGTAGTAAAAATTTTATGGTAAACAACGGAGTAATACTAGGTGTAATTTCTGTATTAGTTAGCCTTGTCTTGTACGCAACAGGAAACCATTTACCGCCACATTGGTCAGCTTCTGTAATAAGTCTCATCTTTACAGTTGGATGTATTGTACTTGCCACAAAACAATTTAAAGCTGCAAATGGCGGATTTTTATCTTGGGGCCAAGGTGTAAAAATTGGTGTTGGAGTTGCAATTGTTGGTGGTTTAATTGTAGTCGTTTATCAATATCTTTTCGCTAATTTTATAGAACCAGAATATATGGCTCAGATGATAGAAGTTCAGAATCAAACCTATTTAGACGGAGGAATGACAGAAGAGCAAATTGAGGCTGCAAATGCAATGACTTCATCTTTCTCATCTCCGGGAATAATGGCTGGTATTGGAATTATTACTTCTGCTATTTTTGGATTTATAATTTCAGCGATAACAGCTGCAATCATGAAAAAATCTGAAGAAGAAACGTATTAAAACAATATTTTAAATAGCATAGATTCTCGTTGAGAGCCTCCACTTTTAAACTTCATATCAATATATGGATATTTCGGTAGTAATACCTCTTCTAAACGAAGATGAATCTTTACAAGAATTACACGATTGGATTGTAAAAGTTATGCAATTCAATCGTTATTTTTATGAAATTATTTTTATAGATGACGGTAGTACAGACACTTCTTGGAAAGTCATCCAAAAATTATCAAAAGAAAATACGGCTGTAAAGGGAATTCGTTTTCAAAAAAACTATGGCAAATCGCAAGCCTTAGATGCTGGTTTTGAAATGGCAAAAGGTGCTGTAGTCATAACAATGGATGCAGATTTACAAGACAATCCTGACGAAATACCCGAACTATATAACCTCATCATAAAAGAAGATTTTGATCTTATCTCCGGTTGGAAAAAGAAACGATATGACAATGTTGTTACTAAAAACATTCCTTCTAAATTATTTAATGCTGCCGCTAGAAAAACATCGGGCTTAAAGCTAAACGACTTTAATTGTGGTTTAAAAGCTTATAAAAATATCGTTATTAAAACGGTAAAAGTCAGTGGAGAAATGCATAGATATATTCCT
This sequence comes from Arenicella sp., assembly GCA_047614925.1. Classification (GTDB taxonomy): domain Bacteria; phylum Bacteroidota; class Bacteroidia; order Flavobacteriales; family Flavobacteriaceae; genus Polaribacter. Next base: position 789 of record JBLHIE010000040.1, on the reverse strand, counting down.
GTGTTGGCTAAAAACGAAGGTTTTACTAAGATTGGAGAAAAAGTGGTGCAACACCAAGCTAGAAAATACGGAGTCACAAAGTTTGGAATGGATCGTTTTATAAACGGATTTCTAGATTTAATTACCATTTCATTCTTATCAAAATTTGGCAAACGTCCAATGCACTTCTTTGGTCTTTGGGGATCCTTAATGTTTATATTTGGAACTACAACCGCTTTTTATATTGGTCTTTTAAAATTGCACAAATTATTTAAGGGTACTAAAACCATTTTAATTACCGACAATCCGTGGTTTTTTATCGCCCTAACTTCAATGATTTTAGGGACTTTATTATTTTTAGCTGGTTTCATTGGCGAATTAATAATTAAGACCAAAAGCAACGAAAAACACTACTCAATAAAAGAAAAACTCAATTTCTAAAATGTATATTTGCATTTTAACACCCCAATTTATATTTTAAAATGAGTGAAATATTAGACAAAGCAAAGCAGTGGTTAAGTGCAACTTTTGATGCAGAAACGCAACAAGAAATAGAACAACTAATTACTTCTAATGCTTCTGATTTAGCAGATAGATTCTATAAAGACATGGAGTTTGGAACTGGTGGAATGCGAGGAGTTATGGGTGCAGGAACCAATAGAATTAATAAATATACATTAGGAAGAGCAACACAGGGTTTGTCTAATTACCTCATAGAAAATGTAAAAAAAACACAATTAAAAGTAGTTATTGCTTATGATTGTAGACACAACAGTAAAAAGTTTGCAAAAATTGTTGCAGACGTTTTAT
>JBLHIE010000039.1:0-13624 GCA_047614925.1 Arenicella sp. | reverse complement strand
TGCGCCAATCACCATCCTACAAGAAAAGAGTTTTACAGCATTGCAAAATTAAGTGCTGGTTTTAAAGAACCAGAATTCGAAGATCCTGAAGTTTATGAGTGGAAAATAATTTCTTCAGAGAAAGTTCAAAGAGTTTTAGGCTATGAGTTTATTCATGACGATTTACTGTTTAATACAAGAGGTTAGATTGAAGGTTTTTAGTTTTATTTTTTCCAAAACCTAACACCTAATACCTAACACCTAAAATTTCCTATCTATTAAGAATACTTCCGTTTTCGCCAATACACAAACCCAAACCCAAATCCAAGTAACAAAACCAAAGGCAATACCACATTAAAGAACTGCCAAAAAGTACGCTCTTTAAAAGCCCTTTGTTTGTCTAACATTCGTATTTGTAAAGACTTGCTTCTAAGATTGATTAAACCAGAATCATCTAATAAATAAGCTACTGCATTTAGTAAAAAATCTTTATTTCCAAATTGCTGATTTGTCCATTTGTCACTAGCTAAGTCGTGCGGCTGGTCTTTTAATAGTTGGTTTTTACCAACATCACCGTCCGAAATGACAATCATTTTATTCTCTTTAGATTGTCCTTTGAAAAGAGGTGTTATAAAAGGTTGTACACGGTTTTTGTAAGCCGAGTTAAACTTACCTTCTAACAAGACCGCAAATAACTGATTGCCGCTATTGTAATCCGATTCAACAACCTCTTCGGCAATAGATTGCAATGTTACAAAGGTGGGTGTTCCTACTTTTTGTGTTAATAGCGAACTTACCAATAAAGGTATTTTTTTAATATTATTTTTTAAAGTATCTATCTGATTTGGAAACTGTAAGCGAACGGGTGCATTGTTTTTTGTAATTGGGTGATTTGGATTTCCACCAACCAACGGATGGTAAAACCATTCTAAATTTTTAAACTGCGGTTGGTTGCCTATTTGTCCTGTTGCCACAGGAATTTGTGCTGCGTATAAATCTTTAATCAGCGTGGTGTTTATTCTAATTCCGTAGCTAAAAAATAAATTGGTAAGGTTCAAGTCTCTGGGATACACTAACATTTTACCTGTTGCGCTTAAGCTATCTTGCTCTGCGTGCACATTGTCTAGCATCCACAACGTTTTACCGCCATTGGCAATGAATTGATCTAATACAAATTGCTCTTTATCGGTAAATTTTTCGGTAGGTTTTGCAATAATTGCCAAATCTAATTGCAATAAATCTTTTAAAGTCTGTGGGGCATTTGTAGCTACAGCGTCTAATGTAAACTTTGCCAAGCTGTATTTTTTAACAACTTCGCTTAAAAAACTATATTGGTAAATATTTTCTAATTCTCCGTTTCCAGAGAGTACTGCTATTTTTTTTTGTGCTTTTTGACTGATGGAATGAATGGCATTTGAAAAACTATATTCTAAGTTTTCAATGGCACTTTGCAATTGTGCTTCTTGTGATGCTACAATCGCCGCTGGCAACAAAGAAACAAGCGTTCTTTTTTTACCATAGTTTATTTCCGCCCAAGGAAAAATAATCGCTTCAGATAATTTACCGTCTTCTTCAACGGTTAATTGGCTGGGCATCATTCCTCTTTTAATAAGGGCTTCACGTTGTGTATCCGGATTTTTAAAAGTGATTTGAATTTTCGAATTTTCAGCTGCTAACTCCTCTAAATACTGTTGTGTTTCACTTTGCAATCTTTTAAATTCTGATGGAAAATCGCCTTCTAAGTAAACTGATATCAATAAGCTTTTATCAAGTTTCGAAATAATGTTTGTAGTGGTTTTTGAAAGCGTATAGCGTTGATCTGCAGTGAGGTCAAAACGTTTGTAAAAATAGTGACATACAACATTTAAAAGAACGAGCGCAATCAATAATAGTCCGGTAATTTTAATTTTTTCATTCATTCTCTAAACGTGCTTTAGTCATGAATAAAAAGAAGATCGTAATACTTATAAAATACACCAGATCTCTAGTGTCTATAATTCCACGAGAGATGCTTTTGTAATGCTCATTCATACCGAACTTCTGAAGGGTTAAATTGTTGTCTAAAGAATTTGAAATTACATCAAAGCCATAGAAAATGAAAAAGCTGATAAAAACACTTAAAATAAACGCTATAATTTGGTTTTTAGAAACTGTTGAAGTAAATAAACCAATGGCCGTGTATGCCGCAGCTAAAAATAACAACCCAATATAAGAGCCTACGGTACTTCCAAAATCAATATTTCCAATGGGGTTTCCCAATTGATAAACTGTATATACATAAGACAATGTAGGAATTAAAGCAACTACCACAAGTAGCAAAGATGCCCAGAATTTACCGAGTACAATTTGCCAATTAGAAATTGGTTTTGTCTTTAAGAGTTCTATGGTACCGTTGTTAAATTCTTCTGCAAAACTTTTCATGGTAATTGCAGCAATCAAAAATATAAGCACCCAAGGAGCCAAATAGAAAAACGGATTTAAATCTGCAAAGCCCGCATTTAATATATTAAATGCGTCCTTAAAAATAAATAAAAACAATCCATTAATCAGCAAGAAAACTCCAACAACTAAATACGCAATGGGACTTGCAAAAAACGAGTTGAATTCTTTTTTTAAAATGGCTATCAATGAGTATTTTTTATTTGTGTAATTTTTTAATTGTTTAACTGCGCAAAGGTATAATTGTTTAGCTGTTTAGATTCTTTTACGGTTAGCTTCTAAAGGTCTTATTTTATTTAAAAACAACCTAGTTCTAAATGTGTAATTTTTATTGAAAACTAAAAACCTAACCTGTAAACTCTATTGTCCTCAAAATCAACATCTTTTCTATCTGGCTGCAATTCAAAATTATATTTTTCTAATAACGCTACCGATGCATTATTATCTTTATATGTAAAGGCTTCTATAAATTTTAAATCCATTTGCTGTGCAGAGAATTCTAAAATAGCCTCAAAAGCTTCACTCATATAACCATTCTCTTGAAAATCTGGATGCATGTCATAGCCAATTTCTGCAGAATCTTCTTCAATATCAAAATTACGCAAACCAACGGTTCCTAATAACTCGGCAGTATCTTTAGATTCTAATACCCAAAAAATACTTGTATTATTAGCAACTGAATTAGAAATACTATCTATAAAAGCTCTCGCTTCAGAAAGATTATTTAGCATTGTTCTCTTAATGTAGGTGTTTACTTCTTTATTTGTTCTCAAACCAAAAATGGCTTTTGCATCGTTTAAATCTAATGCTCTTAATGTGAATCTTTCCGTCTCTAAAACCGGAAATGGGGTAAAGTTGAAAGCCATTTTTATATTATTTTTCTTTTTTTATTTTAAGGTCACTTTTTTATCTACGCTCCAAGCAAGCGGTTTGTCATTAAAAAACACTTTGGTTTTTGCCCAAACATCTTTAAAAAGGTCAGAGTTTCTATAGTTTTCTAAATCGGACTCTTTGTTCCAATAAGAATAGGTGAAAAAAATGTCAGGATTATTTTTATCTTGATATAGCTCTAATAAAGTACACCCTTTAGAAGCTCTAATAAACTTCTTTTTTTCTTCAAAAATTGATAAGAAGGTAGGAATGTGTTTTTGATGAAAACTCAATTTTACAATTCTTACAAACATATTTATGAAATTGGTGTGAATTCGGGTACTGAATAACTTATAAAATCGATGGTAATTTGATCTCTATAGCTTAATCCTAAAAGAGAAGATGCCCCGCCAACAGTATCTAAATTACTTCTGTAAATTGCAATTTCTAAAAACCCTGCTGCATTAAATATCGCTAATTTATGTCCGTCATATTGATGGTTCTCGTGCGCACTGTTATTGGTAACTTCATTATATTTTGTAAATATTTTGGTAAAAGAATAACGTCTGGCCGTTGCATTAAAACCCCTTCCTTTGCCAATGTCTTGAAACATTTTTTTACTAATGTTTGTAATTACATTTCCGTAATTATCAATGTACACAACTCCGCCAATAATTTGATTTTGTGCTTGATTTACTTTTGGTTGAATTTCAACTAATTTTTTAAACTTTTTAATTTCCTTTCCAATAACGGTTAAATTTCCACCTCTGGCGATAAAACAAGCAACTTGAACAAAGACATCTAGTACCGGAAAACTACTTTCTATTCTGTCATGAATATTAATTTCAACAATTTTTGTAGGTTTAATTTCAGACGCAATCATAGAAATTAGGCCGTTGTCTGGACAAACGAAAAAATGCCCATCTAGCTCTAACGCAATGTGTTTATTATCAGCACTTAATTCTGAGTCTACACCAACAATGTGTATGGTTCCTTTGGGAAAACTTTTGTAAGAGTTTTTTAAAATATAGGCAGTTTCTGTGATATTAAAAGGCGCTATTTCATGTGTAATATCTACAATTTTAGCATCTTTAAGTTCTGTGTATATCGCTCCTTTTACAGCACCTACAAAGTGATCTTTTGTTCCGAAATCTGTAGTGAGCGTTATAAATGCCATAGGAATCTTTGCTGTTAATTAAATGTGTAAAAATTGTTAATTATTTAAAGCAAATCTAGTCAATTTAGAAATTTAATTCGCTATTTTTAAGTTAAATAAAATGAAGGACAACCCGTAAAAAATAAAACACTTGAACGAACGAATTATAGAGTTAGAAGAAATCAATCCTACAGACTTTTTTGGAGCACATAATAGTACGATAGCAGCGCTGAAAAAATATTTCCCTAAGATTAAAATTGTTGCTCGCGGCAGTCAATTAAAGGTTTTTGGAGCGTCAGACCTGTTAGATGAATTTGAAATTCGTATAGAACGTTTGATAAAATACTACAACAAATACAACAAGTTAGATGACAATAGTATTGAGCGCATTTTAACTTCTACAGGTGCAGAAGAAAAAGCAGCGGCTTCTCGGAAAATTAAAGATATTTTAGTGCACGGTGTTGCTGGTAAGTTGATAAAGCCACAAACAGAGAACCAGCGTAAAATGGTAACTTTAATGGACAAAAACGATATGCTATTTGCTGTAGGACCTGCGGGAACAGGTAAAACCTACACAGCAGTTGCGCTGGCGGTTAGAGCTTTAAAAGAAAAAGAAGTTCGAAAGATAATTTTAACAAGGCCTGCTGTAGAATCTGGAGAGAATTTAGGGTTTCTTCCGGGAGATTTAAAAGAGAAGTTAGACCCTTATATGCAGCCTTTATATGATGCATTAAGAGATATGATTCCGCATGAAAAGTTAGAATCTTACATAGAAAAAGGGGTCATACAGATTGCACCCTTGGCATTTATGAGAGGTAGAACTTTAGACAATGCTTTTGTAATTTTAGATGAAGCGCAGAATACTACGCACAACCAAATGAAGATGTTCTTAACAAGAATGGGTAAAAGTGCCAAATTTATTATTACTGGAGATCCGGGTCAAATAGATTTGCCAAGAAAACAAGTATCTGGGTTAAAAGAGTCTTTATTGCTTTTAAAAGATGTTCATGGCATTGCACAAGTGTATTTAGATGACAAAGATGTGGTACGACACAAGTTGGTAAGAAGTATTTTGAGCGCTTATAAAAGCATGGAAACAGAATAGGGATTTGTTTTTAGTTGTTGGTTCATCGTCTTTAGACTATTTTTGCAGCCAATAACAAACAACAACCAACAAATAAGTAACTAAGAATGAATACAATTAACGAAACTAATTTTAAGTTTCCCAATCAAAAATCTGTTTATAAAGGCAAGGTAAGAGAGGTTTATAATATTAATGACCAACTTTTAGTAATGGTTGCCACGGATAGGCTTTCTGCTTTTGATGTTATTTTACCGCGTCAAATTCCGTTTAAAGGACAGATTTTAAATCAGATTGCAACTAAAATGCTGCATGACACGTCAGCTATTGTTCCGAATTGGTTGCTGGCAAACCCTGATGAAAATGTGGCGGTGGGTCATTTATGTGACACGTTTAAAGTAGAAATGGTTATTCGTGGTTACTTATCTGGGCATGCAGCTAGAGAATACAAATTAGGAAAAAGAGTGCTTTGTGGGGTTGCAATGGCAGAAGGATTAAAGGAAAATGACAAATTTCCTTTACCTATTATAACACCTTCAACCAAAGCAGAAAACGGAGATCATGATGAAGATATTTCTCGTGAGGATATTTTAGCAAATGGGGTGGTTTCAAAAGAAGATTACCTTATTTTAGAGGACTATACCAGAAAATTATTTCAAAGAGGATCAGAAATAGCGTCTTCTAGAGGGCTGATTTTAGTAGATACCAAATACGAGTTTGGGAAAACAAAAGAAGGTGAAATTTTATTGATTGATGAAATTCATACACCAGATTCTTCTCGTTATTTCTATGAAGAAGGGTATCAAGAGAGACAAGACAAAGGCGAGTCTCAAAAACAATTGTCTAAGGAATTTGTAAGACAATGGTTGATTGAAAATGGTTTTCAAGGATTGGAAGGACAACAAATACCAGCCATGTCTGATGCCAAAATCAACGAGATTTCTAATAGATATATAGAGTTATATGAACAAATTACTGGAGAAGCTTTTGTGAAGGCAGCAACAGAAAATGTACTAGATAGAATTGAGAAGAATGTAAATTCTTTTTTGAGTAAATAAATTATTGAACAGCGCACTAGAAGGAGGGCTTTATGTCTTTTTGAGCGCAAAAGAGAATTAATATTAAACAACCAAAAATGATTATAGAACCAAGAACAAGAGGATTTATTTGTTTAACATCACACCCAACGGGTTGTGAGCAAAATGTGATCAATCAAATAGAACATATCAAATCGAAAGGAAAAATTGAGGGTGCTAAAAAAGTGCTCGTTTTGGGTTCTTCTACAGGTTTTGGGTTGGCATCTAGAATTACAAGTGCATTTGGTTCAGATGCTGCGACAATTGGTGTTTATTTTGACAAGCCACCAACAGCAGGAAGACCTGGTTCTCCTGGATATTACAATACCGCAGCTTTTGAAAAGCACGCTGATAAAGAGGGTTTATATGCAAAAAGCATCAATGGTGATGCATTTTCAAATGAAATAAAACAACAGGTTGTAGACTTAATTAAAGAAGATTTAGGTCAGATAGATTTGGTGATTTATAGTTTGGCATCTCCCGTTAGAACGCACCCAGATAGTGGAAAAAGATTTAAATCGGTTTTAAAACCAATAGGAGAAGTTTTTACAAATAAAACAGTAGATTTTCATACAGGAACGGTATCAGAAATTTCTATAAACCCTGCTGAAGGAGAAGATATTGAGAACACAATTACCGTAATGGGTGGTGAAGATTGGAAAATGTGGATGGATGCTTTACAAACAGAAAACTTGCTTTCTGAAGGTGCTACAACAGTTGCCTATTCTTATATTGGCCCAGACGTTACAAGACCAGTATATAGAAATGGTACCATTGGTGCTGCAAAAGATCATTTAGAAGCAACTGCTTTTACAATTACAGACAATTTAAAATCAATTGGTGGAAAGGCTTATGTTTCAGTAAACAAAGCGCTGGTAACCCAAGCAAGTTCTGCAATTCCTGTAATTCCTTTGTACATCTCTTTGTTGTATAAGATCATGAAAGCAAAAGGAATTCATGAAGGATGTATCGAACAAATGCAACGTTTGTTTAGTGAGCGTTTATTTGGTGGCGACTTGGCTTTAGACGAAAAAGGAAGAATTAGAGTAGACGATTTAGAAATGCGAGAAGATGTGCAGGCAGAAATTGCTGAGCTTTGGAAAAATGCAACTTCAGAAAACTTATCAGAAATAGGAGATTTACAAGGATATAGTGATGAGTTTTTTAGCTTATTTGGTTTCAAAGTGCCAGGTGTAGACTATGATGCAGATGTAAACGAATTGATGATGGTTCCTAGTGAACAATAATATTTTTCTACAAGTTTCTAAAATATCCTACAAGGCTTTTAAAACTTTGTAGGTATTCATTTATTTATGAAAGCCGTAACTATAAAACAATTAAAAGATGAATTGTCTCATAAATCTGCTGCAGATTTAAAAGAGTTGTGCTTGCAGTTGGCCAGATTTAAAAAAGAAAATAAAGAATTACTTACTTATTTGTTGTTTGAATCTCATGATGAAGAAGCGTATATCCAAACGATAAAAGAAGAAGTAGATGTGCAGTTTGAGGAAATAAATACAAAGAGCTTTTTTTATATTAGAAAAGGAAGTCGCAAAATATTAACAGCTATAAAAAAACACATTCGGTATTCTAAGAAGAAAGAAACAGAGGCAGAGTTGTTATTGTATTTCTGTAAGAAATTAAAAGACTTTAGACCTTCAATACACAGAAGTACGAGGCTGCAAAGCATTTTTGATACACAGATTAGGATGATTAAACGAGTAATTGAAAAATTACATGAAGATTTACAATACGATTTTCAATTAGAATTAGATGAATTATTAGAAAATGAATAGAGAAAGACCCGTTATAGAAGATTTAATAAAAGAGAATATGTCTGCGTTAGAATTATTTCAAAATCAGACGTTAAGACCCGTTATTAAGATGCAGCACACTTTATTAATTGCGGCTTTTAACAGTTATAAATTAAAAAGGAAAATTGATTTTTCTAGCCTAACAGAACAAAAAAAGAGGAGTAAGATAAAAGCTGTTTTTATAAAAGACATCAACCACAAAAACCAGACGATAGGTATTATTGTTGGCGCTTTCTCGTTAGAGGAATATGCCTATTATAGTCTAAATGCCTCAGAATTAAATAAAAGAATTATTCAAATTGTGATCCAAAGAACTCAGGACAGCCTTGCTGAAATTGTATAAATAAAAAGCCGATACTCTTCAGTACCGGCTACAATCAACCAAAAAACTTCTTATTAGAACAAGCTACACGAAAGTGTAAAAATTGCCATTTTAGAAGTATTATTTGAAACGCTAGAAAAGCATTGTATAATTCTTACACAAAGTTACGCTTTATATTGTTTATTAAAACATTAAAAATGTTAAACATTTTATAATTTTACATAAAAAAAAGAGCGTTTTCTAAAGCGCTCTTTTTTTGTTTTTTTGGATAGTACTTATTTGACCTTCGCTAACAATTTCTTTTGATACCTTCCTTGCACAACATCTACAACAACTAAAATTGCAATCACAAAGTAGAAGGTAGTTTTACTCATGGGGACAATTTCATTGCCAAACAGTCTTAAATGTGCCAAATGCCCACCTTCAGTAATCAGCATAATGCCCACAATAAATAGAATAAATAACCCTAAGACTTCATACATTCTATTTTTTGCTAGGAATTCTGATATTTTATCAGCTAAAAACAGCATTAATAAACCACTGATAACAATAGCAATTGTCATAATTACAAATGCTGTTGTGGTGCTCTCTATAGCACTGGTAAGACCTATTGCAGCCAGGATAGAATCGAATGAAAACACTAAATTCATAATTACAATACTTACAATTACAGCCTTAGATGTTTTTGTTCCTTTGCTTTCATCGAATTCAGATTGCTCTAAATTTTGAATAGCAATCATGTGCCAGATTTCTTTAATAGCCGTGTAAATTATAAATCCTCCACCCAATAAAACAATGATACTGTGTCCATTAAAAGCAAACTTTATGACATCATCAATACCACCTGTTAAAAGAGAGAAAGGTTTTTGAAAGTATCCAATAATAGAAACCAAAAGGAATAAAAGCACAATTCTTAATACAATGGCTATTAAAATGCCCACTTTTCTTACTCTTTTTCTGGTTGTTTCTGGCGCTTTCTTAGATTCTAACGAAATGTATAATAAATTATCGAAACCTAAAACAGCCTGCAACATAATTAACATTAAGAGTGTGAAAATATTTTCTAACATTTTTTATTTTTTGTTTCAAAGATATTTGGATTGCTTTTAATACACAATATTTTATTGGCGTAAGTTTTATGAACCGCTTCGCAGTAATTTAAAAAATATATTTCCATAAGATTCGAATACTTACTAAGGCAATTAAAATAGCGGTTGCTTTTTTAAGTTGAATAGGTGTAAAGAAGTGATTGCTTTTTCTGCTACCAATTTGCCCGCCAATAAAAACAGTACCTAACAAAATACCCGTTAAACTCCAATCAATTGCAAAATTTGGACTCGCATATTGGCCAATAAAGCCAGCAATGGAGTTTACTAAAATAAAAAGACTTGCGGTTGCCGCTATTTTTTTAGGAGTATCCCAATTGGTAAGGTGTAACAAGGGTGCTAGAAAAATACCACCACCAATACCAACCATTCCAGAAATGAACCCGATAATTGCACCAAAGCTTGAATTTTTTACTGTTTTTGAGTTGCTCTTTTTTTTATTAGAAGGAACAATTCGTTTTGAAAGCCACATGGTAATTGCGGCAAATAATAACGTAAAACCTAATAAAATAAAAAATAATTGCTGGTTTATTTGTACCATTCCTCCCAAAAAAGCCAGCGGAATACTAAATAAAATAAGTGGGATTATTTTTTTAAAATCAATTTTTTTTTGTTGAAGGAATAGAAAGACATTGCTAGAAACTACAACAATGTTGCACAACAAAGCCGTTGCTCTAATTTGTGTAAACACAATTCCGGTCAAAGCTAAAATTGCCAAATAACTAGATCCTCCTCCAAAGCCAACGGACGAATATAAAATTGCTACGATAAAGAATAATAGAATAACGTGCCAGTATTGCAAGAAGGTTTCAAAAATCAACATATATTTAAGCGTACCATATTTTTAAGTATCTTGCTTTTTAAAGAAAATTACTTTGATTTTTTATAAATCAATGATTATTTAGGTTGTTTTGGTGTTTTTTGTCCATCTCAGCCTCTTAATTGCCTAATTTTTTGGCACCGTCTTAATTGTTTATCGATAGCTTTGTGATTATAGTTGTTATTTAAACGGTTGGCATCATTTAATAAGCATCATAAAAATATGCTATTTAATTCTAATTAGTATAGATAAAAACGAATTATTATTCAGATGGTATCAGAAAACAAAAAGAAATATTGGAATAAAAATTTAAAGTATCTAGCAATTTTATTAAGCATCTGGTTTTTAGTCTCTTTTGTTTTTGGAATTCTTCTTGTAGATGAATTAAATTTAATAAGAATTGGTGGCTTTAAACTTGGTTTCTGGTTTGCACAACAAGGGGCTATTTATGTTTTTGTCATGCTTATTTTTGTTTATATCAAATTGATGAATAAACTAGACAAGGAGTTTGGTTTTAATGAAGATGAAAGATAATTAAAACAAAAAACAATGAGCATTCAAGTTTGGACGTGGATTTTAGTAGGAATTACATTTACTTTATATATTGGTATCGCAATTTGGTCTAGAGCTAGTTCTACGAAAGAGTTTTATGTTGCGGGTGGTGGAGTTTCACCATTGGCAAACGGATTAGCAACCGCAGCAGATTGGATGTCTGCAGCCTCTTTTATTTCAATGGCAGGTCTTATTTCCTTTAATGGCTATGATGGTTCTGTTTATTTAATGGGTTGGACAGGCGGTTATGTGTTATTGGCTTTATTGCTTGCTCCTTATTTAAGAAAATTTGGTAAGTTTACCGTTCCAGATTTTATTGGAGATCGTTATTATTCTAACGTGGCAAGAAGCGTTGCCGTATTTTGTGCTCTTTTAGTCTCATTTACCTATGTTGCTGGCCAAATGCGAGGTGTAGGTTTGGTTTTTTCTCGTTTTTTAGAAGTAGACATCAATACAGGTGTTGTAATTGGGATGATTATTGTTTTGTTTTATGCGGTTTTAGGCGGCATGAAAGGAATTACCTATACACAGGTGGCTCAATATTGCGTTTTGATCTTCGCTTTTATGGTACCTGCAATTTTTATTTCGATTCAAATGACAGGAAACCCAATTCCACAATTGGGTTTTGGTGGTTCCGATGAAAACGGAATTTATTTACTAGATAAGCTAGATCGTTTGCACAGAGAATTAGGTTTTGCTGAATATACTTCAGGAAGTAAATCTACGTTAGACGTTTTTCTTATAACGGCCGCTTTAATGTTCGGCACCGCAGGATTACCGCATGTAATTGTTCGTTTTTTTACCGTAAAGAAAGTTGCCCATGCCCGGAAGTCTGCAGGTTATGCATTGCTTTTAATTGCCATCTTATATACCGCAGCACCAGCAATAGCTGTTTTTTCTAGAACAAATTTAATTGAAACGGTGAGCAATCAAGAATATAAAAAAATGCCTGAATGGTTTGGCAATTGGGAAAAAACAGGACTGATACAGTTTGATGATAAAAATAAAGACGGATTAATTCAGTATGTAGCAGATGCGAAAAAGAATGAATTAATCGTTGATAAAGACATTATGGTGTTGGCAAATCCAGAAATTGCAGGTTTGCCAAATTGGGTAATTGCTCTGGTAGCCGCAGGTGCATTAGCGGCAGCTTTGTCTACCGCAGCAGGTTTATTATTAGTAATCTCTGCAGCTGTTTCTCATGATTTGATAAAGAAAATGATCAATCCAAATATTACGGAAAAAGGAGAATTACTTGCTGCAAGATTAGCAGCAGTTGTTGCGGTTTGTGTTGCTGGTTATTTCGGAATTCATCCACCAGATTTTGTCGCCGCCACGGTTGCGTTGGCTTTTGGTTTGGCTGCAGCTTCTTTTTTTCCAGCAATAATTTTAGGTATTTTTAGTAAAAGGATGAATAGTGAAGGCGCTATTTCTGGCATGATTGTCGGAATTTTACTGATGCTTTTTTATATGATGAAATTTAAATTCGATTGGTTTGGTGGTGGAACAAAAGAAGATTGGTGGTTTGGTATTTCACCTGAAGGTTTTGGTACAATTGCAATGACGGCTAACTTTATAATCTCGATAGTTGTTTCTAAATTTACGAGAGCACCACCAGAAGAGGTTCAAGAAATTGTAGAAAATATTAGAATACCAAGTGGAGCTGGAGAAGCAACACACCAATAAAAAAAAATATTTAATTTGCTAATAGTCGATAAATTATTGTTATTCGTAGAATAAGTAGTAGTAAATAATATCAATTTAATAGTTTAGTGCTATAAATAAAGTATAAGAAATGAGTAACTACCACATCAAACATTTAGAGGAATATTATCAGGTGTATAGAAAGTCTATTCGAGAGCCAGAAAACTTTTGGGAAGAAATTGCTGAAGAGCATTTTGTTTGGCATAAAAAATGGGATAAAGTTCTAGAATGGGATTTTTCTAAACCTGCAGTAAAATGGTTTGAAGGGGCAAAATTAAATATTACAGAAAATTGCATCGACAGACACTTGGCTACAAGAGCAGAGAAGACAGCTATTTTATTCGAGCCCAATAATCCAAGTGAAGCAGCAGAACATATAACTTATAGACAACTTTCTGAGAGAGTGAACCAGTTTGCAAATGTTTTAAAAGAAAACGGCATTAAAAAAGGAGATAGAGTATGTGTTTATGTACCAATGATTCCAGAATTGGCAATTGCAACCTTAGCTTGTGCAAGAATTGGAGCGATCCATTCTGTAGTTTTTGCAGGTTTTTCAGCTGCTGCATTGGCAACAAGAGTTAACGATTCTGATTGTAAAATGGTCATTACTTCTGATGGTTCTTATCGCGGTGCAAAAACCATCGACTTGAAAGGAATTGTAGATGAAGCTTTAGAAAATTGTGCAGGAGTAGAAACCGTTTTAGT
>JBLHIE010000038.1:0-13661 GCA_047614925.1 Arenicella sp. | reverse complement strand
AAAAACGATGCTAAAATCATCATCTCAATAACCAAAAATCAAATAATTTATGATCTTGGTTTTCTGATAATTTTTTCTAATACTTCAGCTGAAATAGGTTTTGTTATAAAACCCTTAATATCAGTATATTTTTTTGATTTTTCCAAATCTATAGGGTCAACTGAAGAAGTAACCATATAGATACCAATTTCTTTATTAATTTCGTGCTTTACCTTGATGTATTCTTCTATAAACAGAAAGCCATCCATAATAGGCATGTTAATATCTAACAAAATTATATCTGGTAGAAAATTTGGTTTTCCCTTGTTTTCTTTTATATAATTATAAGCTTTTTCACCATCAGAAAATGTTAATACATTATCAGCTAGCTCATTTATTTCTATTATTTTTTTTACGATAAATTTGTAAACTTCATCGTCGTCTACAATACAGATACTTTGCTTTTGGGACATATTTTATTTTTAAAATGTTACAGTAAATGTTGTTCCTTTATGAACTTCGCTAGTACATGAAATAGTTCCTTGTAAAGATTCAATTTGATTTTTTACAATATATAAGCCAACTCCTTTTGAGTCTTTGTGTCTGTGAAAAACTTGATTTAATCCAAATAATTTATGTTCATGTTTTTTTAAATCAATACCAAGTCCGTTATCTGTGATTTTTAATTCTATTTTTCCTTCATTTAGTGTAGTTGTTACTTCTATTTTTGGAGGTCTTTCTGGTGATGAATATTTTAAAGAATTGCTAATTAGATTAATAAATATACTTTCTAAATAAGATTCATTATATTTAATTGTGTCTATAGCTGAGAAATTTGAAGTAATTACTGCATTTAGTCTACTAATTTCTTCAGATATAATTTCTTCTGTTTTTTTGAATTTTTCACTAAAAGACAGGGTTTTAATCTCTATTTTAGATTGTTTTATCTCTTTTATTTTAATTGCTTCAATTAAGATATTTAACGTTTCAGATAAATGAGCAATTACATTTCTAAATTTACCGAACGTAAACTCTTTTTCTTCTGTTGTTTCACAAATGTCATGTAAATCTAATAGAGAGTTTAAATTACTAACAGGTGCTCTTAAGTTATGTGAGGCAATTTGGGTAAAACTTGCCAATTGGGTATGTTGTTTTGTTAGCTCTGTAATGTCTGTTCCGATAAAAAGAAAGGCAATACTATTTTTATTTTCGTCTTTTATAGCAGTAATACTAACTTGCATATCTCTAGAGCTTCCATCTTTTTTTATATAACTCCATTTTCTGGAGTCAACTTTGTCTTCTCTAGCTATTGTTGTTAAAACATCAAAACCATTAATTTCTTTATTGTATTCTTCAGAAAGCACCTTACCTCTTTCTATAATTTCTTCTTTATCATGAAATAGAGCAGGAGTTTCTTTGTTGACCAGTTCTTCACTTTTATATCCTAACAATGTTTCTGCACCTTCGTTAAAATAAGTAATTATACCATAAGTATCTGTTCGTATAATAGAAATAGTACTGGCGTCCAATATAGCATTCAATTCTTCATTTACTTTATTTAATTGAATTTGGGCTACTTTAAAAGTATTAATGTCTTGAAAAATTCCATATAATCGAACGCATTTATCATTTATAAATTCAGCTTGCCCAATAGCTCTAACCCAGATATCCTTTCCTTTTAAAGTTACTATTTGTAGCTCCTCATCAAAAGGAATGTCATTTTCAACAGCAACCGCAAATACTTTTGTAATTTTATTTCTACTATAACCTTCCTTGTAGAATTTTATAGCGTTTTCTAGAGAGGGAATATAGTCGTCATCTGCTTGGTGAATTTCTTTAGTTACTTTGCTCCAAAGAACTTGTTGATTGATTAAATCTACTTCCCAGAATCCAATTCTTGGCATCGAGTTCGTTCTTAGTAAATTTTCTTCGAGTCTTTTTTTGTCTACTTCTTTTATATTTACATCTTTTTTAAATTTATGTAATTCTATGTTTAAATTAGTTAGGTTTTTGTTTTTTTTAAATATTGGTAGAAACACAAAGAAGATAAAGGCAAAAAGTGAAATAGATGTAAAACTGATAAAAAAGTATTCCAGTTTTTTTAAAAAGGATAATCTATTTTCAGAAAAAAATTGATACTCATTTACTATTGCATCCATTGTAATTAAAAATGGCTCCTCGTTATTTTTTAACGTTTCTAAAAACTGAGTATAAACGGCTTCATTATCTGGGTTTTCTATGAACTCTGTATAAGAAGTAATGATCTTATTAAAATAGGGCGTGTTTTTTTTAAAAAGAATTTTTATAGATTCTCTATCGTTAAGTAGTCTGTTTTCTTTTTTAAGGTAAGCATCTGCTTTTTTGAAGCTGTCTATAGCTTTTTGAATATTCGATATATTTTGAATGCGAGAAGGATTTCTGTATACATTATTCAAATCTAATACCAATTTAGTAATTTGTTGGCTATACATTCTTTGTTTACCCGCAATATTTATCGTTTTTCCGCTAGAAACTTGCTGAGAAATGGCAACACTAACAATTATCTGATTGGCAATAATTGTCAGAATAAATAAAACAAGCAGTACGTTGTAATTATACTTCATCAAATTTAAACAGGTCTTTTGGATGAATACTAAATTTATAACGTTATCTCTAAAAAAAAAGACTTACTCTGTTGTTTTTTTTAGAGATAACGTTACCTCAAAAGTACGAATAATACCTTAATACGTGTTTTCAAAATCAAAAAATATAAATTATGTTATATAATTTTAATAAAAAGTTGCATTGTTTCCAGGAACCACATATTGTTGCAAATTTATTTAAATCATTATTTATAATTTTTACAACGTGATTTAAAGATGAAAAAATGTTTAAAAAATAGGCTGTTAACTATAGTTCCCTAATGTAGTTTTATGAAATTGGCTTTTGTTTATTTCTAAATGATGCAGCGGTTAAGATTAATTTTAATTTAATCAAAACGACTTACGGAAATAAACCTCATTACACTGGATTAAAAGAAGCACCTGTTTATAAACTTGATTTGAATGCTGATAAACGCAAAGCGACTGAAATCAGAACAGAAATAATGACCAGGATATTCGGCAAAAATGGAATTACAAAATTTGATGTAGGTCCATAAAAAAATAAAAAACGTATGCTAACTTAAGCCGTATATAATTTATTGCTGGCTTCTTGCCTACTTGCGAAAGTCCTCGCGAACTTTATTGGTATATAATTATTTACTAAACTAGTTGCTTGAAACACATAACAAACCTTAAATAACCACCTTAGAAGACCCTAATTCGTCTAATAAAACACCATAGGTGCACCTAATCCTTCTCCCGAATCAAATACAAATACACTGGATAATGATCTGAATATCCGCCAGTATAACCACCATTGGAAAAACTTCGAAAGGGATATCCTTTATACTTCCCTTTTTTCTCACTTAAAAAACGCTTGTTAAATATCATTGCCTTGTACATTTTAAAGGTAGAAAAATCTTTTGCTCCTTTATCTAACAAAGCAGATGAAATTAAAATCATATCAAAAAGATTCAAATTGTCTCTATAGGCTAAGGTGTTGAATCCTTTTCTGTGTAAGTTTTCATACGGATTGTAAATATCAGTTGCTCCAACATTTTTCTTTTTCCTTTTTGTTTTTAAAACCTTCTTAAAACTAGAATTATTCGGGTCATCATTAAAATCGCCCATAAGTAAGATCTTCGCATTCGGCTCTTTCTCTCTAATCTTCTCAATTATTTTGGTGTTTTGGTAGGCAGCTTTCTCACGCAAAGGCCTACTTTTTGCCTCGCCACCACTTCGAGAAGGCCAATGATTTACAATAAGGTGTATGAGTTCATCATCCAAATAACCAGATACCAATAACTGGTCTCTCGTAAATACCTTTCTGTTGCTTCTATAAATATTCGGATTAAAGACTTCGTGGTACACGGGTTTAAAGTATTTTTTTTGATACAACAACGCCACGTCAATACCTCGCTTGTCAGGAGAGTCGTAATGCACAATGCCGTATTGCTTTGCTACTAAATGTTTCGATTGCACCAAATCCTCTAAAACACTCAGGTTTTCCACTTCAGATACGCCCATAATTGCCGGGGTCGTTTTGGCTTCGTCTAAGCCTATTTGCGCAATGGTACTTGCCAACTTGTCAATCTTGTCCCAATAGACCTTAGACCTGTTAAATTTAAGCTCCATCATTGGGCTAGCCTCATCATTTATCAAAGGATCATTTATGGTATCAAACAAATTTTCGAGATTGTAAAAAGCAATGGTTCTAATGGTGTATTGCTTTTCATTTTTCTGAGAAAAAGAAGTGCAGATGTAAAATAGCAAGAACCATAATAAATAGTTTTTTTTCTTCATTTTTTGCATTTTTTTTGTCACAAATTTACAGAACAAAAGGCATTATTTAAAATAAAATGTTGTTTTTAGAAACTTTTTTAAAAAAATAAATGGTAGATTTACTGTGCTATTTAACTGAAAAAGAATTTATTATGAATAAATACATACCACAAGTGGTATTATGCATGTTGTGGGCTACAACAATATATTCCCAAAACAGTATCACAGGAATTGTGATAGAAAATAATTCTAAGAACCCATTGTCAAATGTTTTAGTAAACGTTAAAAACACAATTATTAAGACCAAAACAAATTTAAAAGGTGTTTTTCAGATAAATAGCCTTGCCAACGGAAGTTACCTGCTAGAAATTAAATTAAACGGATTTGAACCTCAGAATTTTCCTTTAGAACTCTCGAACACTACCCTAGACCTCGGCACTATTTTATTCTTTAGAGACATTACGGAAGAACTAGATTTAAGTGTCATTACAATTTCAGAAGATCAATTAAGCTCAGATGCAAGCGCTGCAGATAATATTTCTGGACTTTTACAGGCTTCCAAAGATATTTTTTTAAGGTCTGCTGCGTTTGAGTTTAGTTCCTCTTTTTTTAGAGTAAAGGGCTTAGATTCCGGAAACGGTAAAGTTTTAATAAACGGTATTGAAATGAATAAGGTTTATGACGGAAGAGCGCAGTGGAGCAATTGGGGCGGATTAAATGATGTGTTAAGAAATCAGGAGTTAAGCAACGGTTTGGCACCTTCTAGTTTTACTTTTGGCGGTATTTTAGGAGCTACAAATATGAATACTAGGGCTTCGCAGCAAAGACCAGGAAGTAGAGTTTCCTATTCTTCTTCTAACAGAAGTTACCAACACAGGGTGATGGCAACACATACCACAGGCATTTCTAAAAATGGTTGGGTAATGACTTTTTCTGCAAGCAGAAGAACGGGTTTAACCGGTTTTAATGAAGGTACTTCTTACAATGCATCTGCTGTATTTGCATCCATAGAAAAGAAAATTAACAAGAAGCATAGTCTTAATTTTACTGGAATTTTTACGCCAAACAGACGCGGTAAATCTTCACCAAACACGCAAGAAGTATTCGATTTAAAAGGAATTGAATACAATGAATATTGGGGGCATTTAAACGGTAGAAAACTAAATTCTAGAATTAAAGAAGTTGCAGAACCTATTGCAATGTTAAATCATTATTGGATCATTTCAGAAAACACAACGTTGCAGACAAACGCCTCATATCAATTCGGAAAGATAGGCAACAGTCGCTTAGATTTTAATGGTGGCGCAAATCCGAGTCCGACATACTACCAAACCTTGCCAAGTTATTTTTTGAGAAATAATAATTTAGCGGGTGCTTATACTGCACAAGAAAGCTTTATAAATAAAGGGCAGTTAGATTGGTCTCGTATTTTTGATGCAAACACCACCAATGCAAGTGTGAGCTTAAACAATGCCTATGTTTTGTACGAAGATAGAAATGATGACAAACAACTCACCCTAAATACCATCTATAGTTCAGAGATTAACAATCATATGGCAATCAACGGAAAACTAGAATACAAACAGTTCCGTTCCCATAATTATGCAAAAGTGATAGATTTATTAGGTGGAAGTGGCTATTTAGATATCAATAATTTTGCAGATTCAAAAGCCCAAATGCAAAATGATTTGCGCAATCCGAATAGAGTGGTTGGCGTTGGCGATACTTTTAGGTACAATTTTAATTTAAGTTCAGACCTTATAAATGCTTTTGTGCAAGCACAATTTAAATACAATAAAATTGATTTTTTTGGGGCTGTAAATGTATCTCAAATAACAAATCAAAGAGAAGGTTTGTATAAAAACGGTCGTTTTAAAAACACTTCTTTAGGGGTGTCAGAAAAAATAAATTTTACAAATTACGGCGCAAAAGCAGGTGCTACTTATAAAATAAACGGGCGCAATTTAATAGATGCAAATGTAGCATACGTAACACAAGCGCCAACCCTTAGAAACTCTTTTTCGAACTCAAGAGAAAATAACAACATTGTCGATGATTTACAAAGTGAAAAAGTATTTTCTGTAGACGCAAGCTACATTCGAAGAAGTCCGATTATTACCGCCAGAGCAACCGCATATTATACTTCCATAAAAGAGGCTACAGAAATTTCTTTCTATTTTGGAGACGGCGTTGGTGGAGACAATACTGCTTTTGTGCAGGAAATATTATCGGGTATTGAAAAGAAACAACTTGGCTTAGAATTGGGTTTAGAAGCACAAGTTACAGCAACAATAAAACTAAAAGGAGCCGCGGCTATTGGCAGTTTTACTTATGGGAATAATCCGGATTTGTACCTTACTTCAGATGTTACCAATGAAGGTGTTTTTGATGAAAATGGTCGCTCAGGAAACTATACATCCAACTTAAAAAACTATAAAATTTCTGCAGGACCGCACCAAGCATATTCTGTTGGTTTTGAATATAGAGATCCAAATTATTGGTGGGTTGGAGCCACAACAAATTTCTTTCGCAACACTTTTGTAGACATTGCACCTTTAACAAGGTCAAGTAATTTCTTCACAGCTGCAGACGGATTAACCTTTCCAGATTATGATCTAGATGTTGCGCGCCAATTATTGCAGCAAGAAAAATTTGAGGCATATCAAGTAGTCAATGTTGTAGGAGGCAAGTCTTGGAAAATAAACGGCTATTATATTAGTGCATTTGCAACGGTAAACAACCTGCTAAACACCATTTATAAATCTGGCGGATTTGAGCAAGGTAGAAATGCAAATTACAACGAATTAAGAGCAGACAAAGCATTAGATAAACCTGTATTTGGAAATAAATATTGGGTTGGTAGAGGAACCACTTACTTTCTAAATTTAGGAATTAGTTTTTAATAAAAACAAATTGATATGAAAAGAAATATAATGAGCAGTTTATGCATTGCACTTATAGGCTGTATCTTTTTTACAACCTGTGTAGAAGATAATGACTTTACAGTACCACAAAATTTAGGAGCAGAAGAAAATCTAAAATTAGAAGTAATATTAGACAGTATTCAAAACAATCAGTTGGAATTAAAATCGATAAAAGATTTAAAAAGTTTATACAATTCAGGTACAGATCCGATTAAAATAGTTTCAGATATTGTGGTAAAAGGCTATGTAATTTCTTCGGATGCAAAAGGGAATTACTTTAGAGAATTTTACATACAAGATGCACCCGAAAATCCTACGGCAGGAATTAAAGTAGTGATAAACTTAACCAATAGTTATAACAAATTTAACTTCGGACGTGAGGTCTATATCCGACTTAAAAACCTCTATATTGGAGAAACAAACTCGGGAGATGGTGTGGTTGCTATTGGCGGTAAAATAAAACTAACAGACACTCGAGAAATTGAAAGCATCACTCAAAATCAGTTAGAAAAGCACCTGTTTAGGTCACCAGTTACAACGGAAATTATTCCGAAAACAGTAACGCTTGGTGGTTTGGAAAATGTTGCGAATATCGGCACTTTTGTACGTGTAGAAAAGGTAGCTTTTTCAATAGATTTGGCAGGAAAAACATTTGTAGACCCTTCAGAAGATTTTGATACGAAGCGTAAAATTGAAACCTGTGAAGGACCAAGCGTAGTGTCTGCTTTTTTAGAGACAAGTTCTTTTGCTAGTTTTGCAAACAATGCTTTGCCAGAAGGCGCTGGAACCGTTGATGCGGTTGTTTCTAGAGATTTTGGTGGAGATTTTACCGTTTTGGTTTTAAATACTTCAGAGGATGTAGATTTGAAAGAGACAAGATGCACGCCTTTATTGGTAGAAGATTTCTCTACACTTCTTTTAAAAGAAGATTTTGAGGCAACATCAGGTGAAATAAATATTCTAAACTGGACGAATTATAGCGAAGCAGGTTCTAAAAAATGGAGAGCCTATGACGATGCGAATTCTTTAAGTAGAGCCACTAGAATGGGCTCTTTTAGATCTGGTGACGCAAGTACAATTACTTGGTTGATCACAAAAGGCATCCATTTAGATACTACTACAGAAGAATATTTATCTTTTGAAACCTCCACCTCTTTTGCAGACGGAAGTACTTTAGAGGTATTAATTTCTGAAAACTGGAACGGAACAACAGCAACAATTACCACTGCAAACTGGGTTGCTTTGCCCGCAAGAATAGCATCTAATAACGATGATTTCAATCGTTTTAAAAACTCGACATTTATAAATTTATCTGGCTATTTAGGAACTGCTTATATTGCCTTTAAATATGCAGGAAATGGAAATGAAAATTTTGATGGAACCTATGAACTAGATAATATCACTATTATTGCAAAGTAATAAATAGAAGCATGGAGAAAATAGAACACATTGGTATTGCCGTTAAAGATCTTGAGGTGTCTAACAAATTGTTTGCATCCCTTTTTGGCGCAGTGCATTATAAAGAAGAAGAGGTGGCGTCAGAGGGCGTAAAAACCTCTTTTTTTAAAAGTGGGCCAAATAAGATTGAGTTATTGCAAGCGACAAATCCAGAGAGTCCGATTGCAAAATTTATTGCTAAAAAAGGTGAAGGAGTGCATCATATTGCCTTTGCCGTTTTAGACATAAAAGCAGCAATAAAAAGACTTAAAAAGGAGGGTTTTATTGTTTTAAATGACGTGCCCAAAAAAGGCGCAGATAACAAATTAGTGGCTTTTTTACACCCAAAAACTACCAACGGTGTTTTAATTGAATTGTGTCAAGAAATAGAATAAGTTAAAATACTCCTAACAGGCACTGTTAACTGCATACTAATTATTATCTTGCCAGCGTTTTAAAGCCGTTATAAAATGCCTCCAAAATTTGAATCTTATCAAAAAAGACGCTTAGCATCTTCTTATATTTCTGTTGTAATTAGTATTGCTTTGGTGCTTTTTATGGTGGGTGTTTTAGGGTTGGTACTTTTAAAATCTACGGCAGTTGCAAATAGAGTAAAAGAAAAAGTAGCCATTACATTATACTTGAAAGATAAGGTGAGCACAAAACAAATACGTAGTTTTAGAGCTTCTATCGTAAAAGAGGAATTCACAAAAAGAATTAGATACACTTCCAAAGAGCAAGCAGCAAAGCAATTTAGCAAGGAAATAGGTGAAGACTTTCTTGCATTTTTAGGAGAAAATCCTTTAAAAAATGAAATTGACATCTTTTTAAATGCAGCGTATATAACGCCAGAAAAATTACAAGAAATAGAAACAAAATTTCTTAAAAATGCCTTTGTTGCAGATGTTTCTTATGATAAAACTTTGGTAAATTTACTTACAAATAACATTGAAAGAATTAGTTTTTGGCTCTTAATTTTAAGTGGCTTTTTTGGTTTGGTAGCAATTATTTTAATTAATAGTTCTATTAGACTCTCTATTTATTCTAAAAGATTCAATATAAAAACCATGCAAATGGTAGGTGCTACTAAAAGTTTTATAAGAAGGCCTTTTATTTGGCAAGGTGTAAAATTAGGATTGATTGGTGCCTTTTTAGCCTTGATAGGTTTGGCCGTGGTTATTTATTATTTAGATAGTTTTGCACCCAGTTTAGGCTTACTAAAAGATTATGTGACTATTGGTTATTTGGTTAGTGGCGTTTTGTCTGCTGCTTTTATAATTACCTGGCTAAGCACCTTCTTTGCAACACAACGTTTCTTAAACCTACAAACAGACGAACTTTATTATTAACATATGAAAGACGAAAACAGTCAAAAAGCAGCATTTATTTTTGGAAAGAAGAACTACATTTTTATGGTGATAGGTATTCTTTTTATAGCACTAGGATTTATTTTTATGTCTGGTGGCGGAAGCAATAACCCGACTGTTTTTAATGAAGAAATCTACAACTGGCAACGCATTCGTTTGGCACCAACATTGGTAATTATTGGCTTAGCAATTGAGATTTATGCAATTTTAGCAAATCCAAATAAATAAGCATGAATATTTTAGAAGCCATTATTCTTGGCATCATTCAGGGTTTAACAGAATTTTTACCGGTTTCCTCGAGTGGTCATTTAGAATTGGCAAAAGCAATTTTAGGCGATACTTCTATACCCGAAGAAAGTTTAACCTTTACCGTAGTTTTACATTTTGCAACCGCATTAAGTACCATCGTTATTTTTAGAAAAGAAATTTTAGAAATTTTTAAAGGATTGTTGCAGTTTAAATGGAATGATGAGTTTAAATTTTCGCTAAAAATTATTATTTCAATGCTGCCTGCGGTTGTTATTGGGTTGCTCTTTGAGGAAGAATTAGAAGCTTTTTTTGGAGGTAAAATATTATTAGTGGGTTGTATGTTATTACTTACGGCGCTCTTATTACTTTTGGCAGACAAAGCAAAAAACACCAAAAAGGAAGTCTCATTTTTGAATGCTGTATTAATTGGAGTTTCTCAAGCAATTGCTATGTTACCAGGAATTTCTAGATCTGGTGCTACCATTTCTACATCGGTTTTATTGGGAGTGGACAGAACAAGAGCGGCAAAATTTTCTTTTTTAATGGTGGTTCCTTTAATTTTCGGGAAGATCGGAAAAGATCTTTTAAGTGGAGATTTAAGCTTCCAATCTTCAGAAATAATATCGATTGCAGCAGGTTTTGTGGCTGCTTTCTTAGCCGGCTTACTGGCTTGTAAATGGATGATTTCTATCGTGAAGAAAAGTAAACTTTCTTACTTTTCAATATACTGCGCAATTGTAGGAAGTATTGCAATTGGATACGCTCTTTTAAATTAAGAATACATGACTGAAGACGATTACAAAGACGGTCAAGTTTTATTGATCGACAAACCTCTTACTTGGACCTCTTTTCAAGTAGTAAATAAGTTACGTTGGGAAATTAGACAACGGTTCAATATTAAAAAAATTAAAGTGGGGCATGCAGGTACTTTAGATCCGTTAGCCACAGGTTTGCTAATCATATGCACTGGGAAGCAAACAAAACAAATAGACAGCTACCAAGGTCAGATTAAAGAATATATAGGTACTTTTACGCTTGGAGCAACCACCCCTAGTTACGACTTAGAAACTGAAATTGACAACACCTTTCCTACAACGCATATTACCGAAGCATTATTGCACGAAACCACCAAACAGTTTACCGGCGAAATTCAGCAAAAACCACCTATTTTTTCTGCCATTAAAAAAGATGGAAAACGCTTGTATGAGTTGGCAAGAAGAGGAGAAACCACAGAAATAAAAGAAAGAACCGTAACGGTTGATACGTTTGAAATTACAAGAATTAATTTACCAGAAGTAAATTTTAGAATTATTTGTAGCAAAGGAACCTATATTAGATCTATTGCTTTTGATTACGGAAAAGCATTAAATTCTGGTGGACATTTATCTGCTTTAAGAAGAACAAAAATTGGCGATTTTTCTGTGGACAATGCCCTTTCTATAGAAGGTTTTATTGATAATTTGAAGGAAGATCGTTTACAATAGCAGAGCCCCTTTTACATGAATGTTTTTATGTTGCTAATCTTTTTTACTGCGCTCATTTAGGAATGACATTCGTATTAAAAACGAATCACTCCTTAGTGCCGTGATTTTTAGCCGTTTCTATCCAATGTTCAGAAATTTCTTTTACATCTGCTCCTAAACCTCTAGCCAAGTGCAAGGCCACTGCAATCATTAACACAGCAGCTTCATGAAGTTCTTGAAGTGTTTGTAAACTTCCAAATTGTTTTTGTGCTTTTAAGAGAATCAAATCATTGTGTTCTTTAGCAAAAAGAACCGGATTTTCAGTTTTCTCTTGGATGTTGGGTATCATTAAGCAATCGATCCATTCGTTGCCTATTTTTTCTACTAATATTTCAGGAATATCATTTCCTAAAGTTCTCCAAGCCTTTAATGTTTTAGTGTCTCCAGAGGCAGCCAATCCAGATTCTAAGAGTAATTCAAAAGCAATATCTGCTATACTTTGCATTACTATTAAATATGCATCTTGCGCCTTTTCAAAAGGACCTGCTTCTTGTCCTTTCAAATATTCGCCAACACTAAGTTTTGGCAGGTTTAAAACTTCAGCACAATCTGTTAAGCAAGGAAACGTAGCACCTTCATAAATGTAATGTGCTTTGTTAAACTGTATTTGCCTGCCCAACGGATACAAACGGCAGGCCAATGGGCGACCTTGATGCACACTACAACCTGCATTATCTACATACTGACTGCATGCTTTTTGTCCTTTTTTATCTATATTTCCGTTAAAGAGTAATCGAATACCACCAAATTCAGTATATAAATCTCTAAATTCTCTAGGTGTAATTTTTTTTTTAGCACTAAAATTTAATAGTTCCCAAGGGTTTAGCATGACAGCTTTTCCAAAACAGCAGGTTCCAGCTCTAGAACAGGTAAGGGGTAATATGCTGTTGGTACTTAGTTTTGTTGTTTGCAAGAGTATGTATAATATTAGAGATTTTTAAGGGCGAAAGTTAGCAAATAAAATCACAAATAGAAAATAACTTTTGCGCGATCTTTACTCCTTAAAACCCGAAACCAACCTGAAACAAATTCCTAAACCCTAAGAATTACCTCCACTTAATCCCGCAACCAACACTGGGTTTCTGATTTTCTAAAACCGCTTTATTTTCCAACAAATTATCCATCGCATTTCTAATGTCTTGCCCTGTTACAAGTTTTCCGTTTCCAGGTCTAGAATCGTCTAATTGCCCGTGATATACTGCTTTTAAATTGGCATCAAAAACATAAAAATCTGGAGTACAAGCGGCATCATACGCTTTTGCAACTTCTTGGGTTTCATCAAACAAATACGGAAAAGGATAGTTTTGTTCTTTGGCTACTTCCTTCATGAATTCGGGGCCGTCTTGCGGGTAATTTTCAATTTCATTAGAACTTATGGCTATAAAATTGATGCCTTTTACTTGGTATGCATTTGCCATTTGCACCAAAGCCGTATTTACATGAATTACAAACGGACAATGATTACAGATAAACACAAGTACTGTACCTTTTACTCCTTTTGCGGCGGCTAAAGAAAGTAAGGTATTGGTAGCCGTATTTATTAAAGTGAAATCTGGTGCGGTTGTGCCGGTTTTAAATTCGTTTGATACTGTTAATGCCATTTACTGGTTATTGGTGTTTAGTTGTTAGCTTTTTAGCGATTGAGAAACCTCTTTCTAATAACAGGATTTTTAGTCATACCCTCTCTAAATGACAGTAAAGTTCTATACCTCTTCAGCCAAAGCCCGAGCACAGATAAAACCACCTGTCCAAGCATTTTGGAAATTAAAACCACCTGTTACTGCATCAATATTTAACACTTCCCCTACAAAAAAGAGG
>JBLHIE010000037.1:0-13874 GCA_047614925.1 Arenicella sp. | reverse complement strand
TTTGATTGTCTATTACCTTTTTTAAGTCTTCTAACTGCGCTGTAGTTAGGTTGGTCTCTTTGGTAAAGAAAGATGCAAACTGACTTGCAGAATCATTGAAAAAGTTTTTAATTAAACCATTTACATGTTTAGAAAAATAGTCTGTTTTTTTAATTAACGGAGAGTATTCTCTAGACTTTCCGAACAGTGTATAGGTAATAAAACCTTTGTCATGAATTCTTTTTAACAAAGTTGCTACTGTGGTAGTTGCTGGTTTTGGCTCTGGGAAGTCTTTTAATAAATCTTTAAAAAATGCTTTTTTACGTTTCCATAAATATTGCATTAATTGTTCTTCGGTTTTAGATAATTGCATGGTCGCATTCTATTTTGTTCTACAAATATAGAATAAAACAATGAGCTCTACAGATGTAGAGTGTAATGAAGTTGTAGGTTTTACTATCTTCGCATTTCTAACTTAGTCATATGAGAAAAGTAATTTATACTTTAATTGTTGTTTTATTGTGTAATTGTAGTCCAAAACTATTTAAAGAAAAATGGACAAAAATTAAAGCACCAGAAACTTTTAAAGCACGTTTTGAAACTACCCAAGGGAATTTTGATATTGAAGCAGAAAGAGAATGGGCTCCAAATGGTGTGGATAGATTGTATCAATTAATTACAAAAAACTATTATCAAAATATTTCAATTTTTAGAGTAGTTCCTAATTTTGTGGCGCAATTTGGAATTCATAATGATACTTTAATAAATAATAGTTGGCAACGTAGTGGTATAGAAGATGAAGCCGTGACGCTAAGAAATGACGCGATGACAATTGCATTTGCTAGGAGTGGTGTTAAAACTCGTTCCAATCAAATATTTATCAATTTAAAAGATAATCACCGTTTAGATAAATTGGCGTATTCTGGTGTTACAGGTTTCCCCGTAGTGGCAAAAGTAGTTTCTGGAAAAGAAATTGTTTTAAAGTTTTATGACGGGTACGGAGAAAAACTAGGGAGAAAACAAGGTGCGATTTCAAAATTTGGAAATGTATTTGTACGCAAGGAATATCCGAAAACAGATTTCATCATAAAAGCATATATTTTAGAATAACATCTTGTTTGAATAATGATATAGATTTAACTTACTTTTATAGTGAAAACATAAAAATTTTCATCAATTTTAAAGTTATGCGCATCTGAATTTAATGTTATCTCTTTCCAGTTCTCAGTTGGGTATATCCATTTTTCTTCACCATTAAGTATTATTTTTAGTGGCATTTTGAAATTAGAAACAACATTGATCCAATGATATTTTAAAATGCCATTTTCAATTCTATATTCTAAAGTAGGTATTTTAATTCCTCTTAAATATTGATTAAAGAATGGTGATAAATCAAAACCAGTTTCGCTACTTAAAAAGTTTTCAATTTGAGCAGTTGTAACAGTTTGGTGATAAAATTTTTTGTTCATTTTTCTTAAAATTGAACGCCACTTCTCGTCATTATCTATCAATTGCCTTAAGGTGTGCAGCATATTCCCACCTTTGTTATACATATCTGAAGATCCACTTTTATTTACATTGTATTTGCCAATAATTGGAATTTTATTTGCAATCGTTTTCCGAAGACCAATCACATATTCAGAAGCTGCTTTTTTACCATAATAATAGTCTAAAAACAGACTTTCAGAATAGTTGGTAAAACTTTCATGAATCCACATATCTGCAATATCGATGTCAGTAATGTTATTCGCAAACCATTCATGTCCAGATTCGTGAATAATGATAAAGTCGAATTTTAAACCCCAGCCAGTTCCAGATAGATCTCTTCCTAAGTAGCCTTGTTTGAATTCATTTCCATAAGTAACCGAACTTTGGTGTTCCATGCCTAAATAAGGCACTTCTACGAGCTTATAACCGTCTTTATAAAAAGGGTATGGTCCAAACCAGTGCTCAAAAGCTTTCATCATTTTTGGAGCATCTGTAAACTGTTTTTTTGCTTTTTCTAGATTGCCCTTCAATACATAGTAATCCATGTCTAAAGGACCTTTTTCTCCATTAAAAATTTCAGAAAAATGAGCATAATCGCCAATATTCACATTTACTCCGTAATTATTGATGGGATTATCTACAAACCAATTGTACGTTTTAGTAGCGCCATGATCTTCTATACCTTCTAATCGACCATTAGAAACATCCATTAGATGACTGGGAACTGTAACGCTTATGCGCATACTTTCTACTTCGTCATACATGTGGTCTTTACACGGCCACCAAACACTGGCGCCTAAACCCTGACAAGAAGTAGCTACAAAATCATTACCATTCGCATCTTTTTTCCACGAAAAACCGCCATCCCAAGGTGCTCTAATGGCTTCCTTCGGATTTCCTTCATAGTGCACAACAATACTTTCTATATTGCCGATTACTTGTTTTTTAGCAAGTTTTATGAAATGCGCATTTCCGTCATGAAGAACAGTTAACTCTTTACTATCTTGCGTAACTTTTGTCATCTTTAAAGGAGCTTGTAAATCAATTTGCATGGTTTGATACGTACTTAAAACAGTATACTTTATTGTGTTTTGTCCTGAAATATATTTTTTATTAGGAGTTACTTTTACCTTCAAATGATAATAAGTCAAATCCCACCAAATTCTTTCTGGAGTAATCGATCCTCTTAAGGTATCTTGTCTTGAAAAATTGTTTTTTTCGGCCATCAAACCTTGCGACTGAAGGTTTAGGATACACATAAAAGTAAAACAGAAAAGGATATAAAAACGGTATTTCATGTTGTTATTTTTTTAGTATTACTTCAATTGAAAACCTTTTGCAGGTTTTGCATTTAATAAATGTGTTACAAAATAATCCCAACGTTTTCTGGTCATATAGTTTGTCATATCTCCGTAACTGTGTCTTTTGTTTGGATATAAAATCATGTCGAAATCTTTGTTCGCTTTAATCAATGCTTCAACAACTAATAAGGTGTTCGATGGTGGTACATTATTATCCATAGTACCGTGTGTAATCAGTAGTTTCCCTTTTAAATCTTTTGCAAGTAATTGATTTGCTTGATTGTCATAATTTGTAGTTCCGTCTGCTTTTCCTTCCATAGTTCCTTCCACCAGAAGTCCTTGCCATTTTTCTCCCCAATCTGCTTCATAATTTCTATTGTCATGATTTCCAGCACCAGAAACCGCTACATCATAAAAATCAGGATATGCAAAAACGGCCCTTGTAGAAGCGAAGCCACCACCAGAATGTCCCCAAATGCCAACTCTTTCAAGATCCATTCCTTTGTATTTTTTTGCGAGTTGTTTAATTGCTGTCATATTATCTGGCAAACCATTATCGCCCATATTCCCATAATAGGCGTCATGAAAAGATTTAGAACGCATTGGTGTTCCCATGGCATCTACTGCAACCACCACAAAACCCAATTCTGCAACTGCTTGAAAATCTCTCCAAACAGGTCTAAAGTTATAGGTACCCACACTTCCAGATTGCGGACCCGGATAAATATAATTTAATATAGGATATTTTTTAGCGGCATCATAATGAGAGGGTAGACACATAATTCCGTATAAATCTGTTTTCTCATCACGTGCTTTTACAGAAAATTCAACAGGTGTTTGCCAGTTGTTTGCTTTCAATTCAGAAATATCTGCCGTTTCCAAATCCATAATTTTTTCTCCGTTGCCGTTTCTTAAAACACTAATTGGCGCATTTGTAGTTGTTGAATAGGTATCTACTAGCAGCGAATAATCATCAGAAAAAGTTACGCTGTGTGTTCCTTTAGAAGGCGTTAAGTTGGTGAAAGCAGTGCCATCAAAATTTACTTTATAGTAGTAATTATGGTATGGGTTTCCAGCTTCTTTTCCGCCAGCAGAAAAATAAATTTGTCGCGTTACTTCGTCAATATGTTTTATTTGCTTCACGATAAAAGCACCAGTAGTAATTTTATTTTTCAACGCTTTCGTTTCTAAATCGTACAAATATAGATGGCCCCAATTTGTTTTTTCAGAATACCATATAAACTCATTAGAATCGAATAATACTTTCCAGTTTTCATTATTTACGCCAGATTCATAGTACGTGTCTACTACTTCTTTATGAATAGAAGTAACGGCACCTGTTTGGGCATTTGCAATTTGTAAATGCGCAACTTTATGATCTCTAGAACCCGAAACAAAAGCAAATTTTGTCCCTTCTTTATTCCATTGTGCATCTAGTAATTCGTTATTTCTACCGGCAATGTGGTCTGTTGTAGAACCTCTCTGAAAATCTTTGTCCATTTTTAAACGCACCGTTTTCGGTTTATTTCCTAAATGAATAATTACGCGGGCTATGGTAAATATTTTAGCATCTCCTGGCAATGGATGTTTCCAAGCCTCCAACCTCGGATGTCCAACATTTGAAGAAGTTAAATACATCATACCAACACCTCTTGCATCTTGCTGAAATGTTGCTATTTTATCAGAATTTGGAGACCATTTTAATACAGCTCCATTACTTTTAATCCAACCTGCATTATTTGTTGCGTATCCATAATCTTGCTTTCCATCAAAAGTAAGTTGTGTGCTTTTATCGGTATCTAAATCACGAATCCAAAGATTATAAGCATCAATATAAGCTGCTAATTTTCCATTAGGAGAAACATGCTCATTACTATCTGCGCTATTTCTTTTTGACGGATGTTGCAGTAAAGTATGCTCTTTTACTTTGTAAAGATATTTTTGTTTGAATGCAGTAAAATGTAAGGTGTTTGTAGTATCCGAAAAAGAAACAGCAGAAATTGGCAAAGCTGTTGCTGCTATTTCGGTATCTAATTCTTTAGACAAAGCTTCCGCTAACTTTTTATGGTTAAAGGCGGGTTCTTTTGTTTTAGAATCGGCAGTCACTAAAATGAAAGTAGTTCCATTTTTAGTCGTTGTTGAGTAAAGTAATTTGTTATCGCTTAAGAAGGAACTGCCAGAAACTTGGTTGTAGACTAAATTATATAAGTTCCGATCCATGTGTTTTGCGGCAGCCTCGTATTCTTCAACGGTAAACTGTTTTTGTTTTTCAGAATTAGAACAACTGAAGATTGCTATCAAAAAAATACTACAAACTACTATTTTAGTAAAAACTGATGGTATCATAATTCTAATTATTTTTAGATAATTCTGTAAAGTATTTATAAAAATAAGGAATGGTTTCGATGCCTTTTAGGTAATTCCAAATTCCGAAATGTTCATTTGGCGAGTGAATGGCATCAGAATCTAAACCAAAGCCCATTAAAATAGTTTTACTTTTTAGGTGTTGTTCAAACAGCGCAACAATAGGAATACTACCACCACTTCTTTGCGGAATTGGTGTTTTACCAAAGCTTGTTTCATAGGCTTTACTAGCAGCTTGATACGCAATATTATCAGTTGGAGTAACATAACCTTGTCCGCCATGATGAGGCTTTACAAGCACTTTTACAGCTGCTGGAGCAATGCTTTCAAAATGCTTTTTAAATAATTGAGTAATTTCTTTCCAATCTTGATTTGGCACCAAACGCATCGATATTTTTGCAAATGCTTTGCTTGCAATTACCGTTTTTGCACCTTCACCAGTGTAGCCTCCCCAAATTCCGTTTACATCTAAAGTAGGTCTAATGGCATTCCGCTCATTGGTAGTGTATCCTTTTTCACCATAAACCGCATCAATATCAATCGATTTTTTATAGTTTTCTAAAGAAAAAGGAGCTTTTGCCATTTCAGCTCTTTCTTCTGTAGACAATTCTTCTACATTGTCATAAAAACCAGGAATGGTAATGTGATTATCGGCATCCGTTAAAGATGCAATCATTTTGGTTAAAATATTAATAGGATTGGCAACTGCGCCACCATACAAACCAGAATGTAAATCTCTGTTGGGTCCAGTAACTTCAACTTCAACATAACTCAAGCCACGCAAACCCGTTGTAATAGAAGGGATGTCGTTTGCAATCATTCCTGTATCTGAAATTAAAATAACATCGTTGGCTAATTTTTCTATGTTTCTTGGTACAAACCAAGCCAAACTTTCAGAACCCACTTCCTCTTCACCTTCAATCATAAACTTTACATTACAAGGTAAGTTTCCTGTAGAAGTCATGTATTCCATCGCTTTTACATGCATGTACATTTGCCCTTTATCATCACAAGCACCCCTTGCAAAAATGGCACCTTCTGGGTGAATTTCTGTTTTTTTAATAACAGGTTCGAAGGGAGGTGAAGACCATAACTCTATAGGATCTGCAGGTTGCACATCATAATGGCCATAGACTAAAACGGTAGGCAGGTTTTTATCGATAATTTTTTCTCCATAAATAATAGGATATCCTGGGGTTTCGCAAATTTCTACGTTGTCACAACCCGCTTTTTTAAGGCTTTCTACTACAAAATCTGCAGTGTTTAGAACCTCTTGTTTATAGGCTTTATCTGCACTTACAGAGGGTATTTTTAAGAGACTAATAAGTTCGTCTAAAAAGCGTGTTTTATTTTCTTGAATATACGTTTGTATGGTAGTCATGAAGTTGTTTTTATATTTCTTCACCAAAAATAGAAAAATTATAATGAACACGTTTGTAGTTTGCAAGTATTGTTTATATTTGCATCCCGAAACCTCGGATAAGTTGCAGGTTTACTTGCAAAATTAAGCAGGCGTGGTGGAATTGGTAGACACGCTAGACTTAGGATCTAGTGCCGCGAGGTGTGAGAGTTCGAGTCTCTCCGCCTGTACAAATAAGAAAGCTGAAGCGAAAGCTTCGGCTTTTTTTGTTTTAAGAAAAATTCAATTGCTATGAAATTACAACCTTTAAAATTTACTCCTGTATTTAAGTACAGACTTTGGGGAGGAGAAAAGCTAAAATTAGTTTTAAACAAGGAATATTCTGAGACTAATATTGGAGAATCTTGGGAGATTTCTGATGTAGAAGATGGCGAAACTGTGGTTGCTAACGGTTTTTTTCAAGGGAAAACGTTGAAAGATTTAACCGAAACTTATAAAGGGGAGTTTTTAGGGAAATCGGTTTATGAAAAATTTGGGAACGAGTTTCCGTTGTTAATTAAATTTATAGACGCTAAAACACCTTTGTCTATTCAAGTACATCCTAGCAATGAAGTAGCAAAAGAACGCCATAATTCATTTGGTAAAAATGAAATGTGGTATGTAATGGAAGCAGATAAAGATGCTGAGTTGATTGTTGGTTTTGATGAGGAACTAGAAAAAAAAGCCTATCATACTTGTGTTGCAGACGGTGCTATTTTAGATCTTATGCACCATGAAAATGTTGCGGAAGGAGATACTTTTTATATCCCTACGGGAAGAGTACATGCTATTGGAGCTGGTGTTTTGTTGGCAGAAATTCAACAAACTTCAGACATTACGTATCGCATTTATGATTACAAGAGGGTAGATGCTAAAACGGGCGCATTAAGAGATTTGCATAATGATTTGGCACTAGATGTAATTGATTTTGAATGTCACGATAGCTACAAAACAGCGTATGAGACAAAACTTAATGTATCTAACACCTTGGTACATTCGCCTTATTTTATTTCTAATTTTATACTTGTTGAGGGAACGTTGCAAAAGGATTACTCGAACTTAGATTCTTTTGTCATTTATATTTGTGTTGCAGGTGTTTTAGAATTAACGCATGACAAAAGTAGTTTCTCACTTCAAAAAGGAGAAACTATTTTATTACCAGCCTCTATAGATTGTATTGAATTGAAATCTTTATCAGAACAAAGCAAAGTTTTAGAGGTGCATTTATAAAGTTATTTTTTTAACAAAATTTCTTCAAAGTCTTCTGATCTTTCTGCAAAATCAAACATCGCTTTCGTTTCTGTAGGAGGTACTCTTAGTTTTCTTT
Source organism: Arenicella sp. (assembly GCA_047614925.1). Lineage (GTDB taxonomy): Bacteria > Bacteroidota > Bacteroidia > Flavobacteriales > Flavobacteriaceae > Polaribacter. The sequence goes on along the minus strand of JBLHIE010000037.1, from coordinate 6,016 downwards.
TGGTCAAATCTATCCAAGCGCCATAGACTTTTATAATGGCAGATAGTTTTCCTGCTTCATTATAAACTTCGTGTATAATTTTCCAACGTTCGTTGTTTTCTGACAGGCCTTGTAACTTGAAATTTACAGTAATGTTTTCTCCTAGATGAATTTCTTTTCTAAAAGAAGTTTCTTCTGTAAACAAAATCGGACCTAAATTATGACGTGTAAACTCATCAATAGAAAAATGATACTTTGCAAAATAACGCACTCTTACTTCTGCAGCATAATCGTTGTAGGCGGTGTGACGCATGTGTCTGTTTGGGTCAAAATCAGCCCATTTGGTAGCAAAGGTTACTCGAAAATTCATATTTATTGGAAAGTAAAAACCCCTGATAAAATGAAATTATTACCAGGGATTATAGATTATTAATTAGTTTCTTACTATTTGAGTAGTGTTTTTTAATTTTAACTCCTTTAAAACATTCAATGCTTCTGCTACATAAATATCTTTTGCTAAATTTTGATGCCAAGCAGTTCTTTTATCTGCCAGAATACTGTCTTTTTTCATCAAAGGAAACTCGTATTTTGGTGATTTGAAATTCAGTTTAGAATCGTATTTAAAGGCATTGGTATATTTCTTAGAAGCAGCTTCTAAAAGCTCATTTTCTTTAGAAAATTCTTTAATATTTAAAGAATAAGAAGTGTCTTCTTGATTTTCTTTTAGCCACTTCGCATATTCATTTATCAGCTTAAATTTTTCATCTAAAGCAATTCTGTTTTTACTATCGTTTATCACATCAGAGAAATTCTCATAAGAGTTTGTTTTGGTGTATTTTGCTTGCGGAACTTTATCCCAAATTAAAGCACCTGTTAGATCTCTTTCACCAAATTTCATGTAACTGTACTTGTTCGGCATTGCAATATCAGAATAGACGCCTTCAATTTGTGTAGAACCGCCGTTTACTCTGTAGAATTTTTGAATGGTCATTTTAATGGCACCTAAATCTTTTTCGTAATTCGGGTAAAAATTATTAATAGGAATTACACTTTGTACAGTTCCTTTTCCATAGGTCTGATTTCCGCCAATAATTACAGCTCTACCGTAATCTTGCATGGCTGCTGCAAAAATTTCTGATGCAGATGCAGAGAGCTCATTTACCAAAACCACAACTGCACCATCCCATTGCATTTTAGGGTCTTCGTCATTTTTCACAATAGGTTCTTGCCCTCTATATTTTACTTGTACAACGGGTCCTTCAGTAATAAATAAACCTGCAATTTCTATAGCTGTTTTTAAAGAGCCACCGCCATTATTTCTTAAATCGATTAATAAACCAGATACATTTTCGCTTTTTAGACGTATAATTTCTTTCTCCATATCTTTTGCAGAATCTCTAGAATTCGTATCAGAAAAATCTATATAAAATCTGGGTAAATCTATCAAACCGTATTTCTTACCCTCTTTTTCTACGATGGTAGATTTTACAAAAGTTTCTTCTAATTCTACAACATCTCTAACAATAGAAATAACACGGGTAGTGCCGTCTAATTTTTTCTTAACGGTTAAGCGGACTTCTGTACCCTTTTTGCCTTTAATAAATTTAATAGCATCATCTAATCGCATGCCCACAATATCAAGAGGCTCTTCGTCTCCTTGGGCTACTTCTAAAATAATATCTCCTGCCTCTAATTCTCCTTGTTTCCAGGCAGGGCCTCCAGAAACGAGCTCAAAAATTTCTGTATAAATTCCTTTTTTTAACAAACGTGCACCAATTCCTTCTAATTTCCCAGACATATCTTGGTCAAAACGCTCTTTTGTTCTTGGCGCCATATAAGTAGTGTGCGGGTCAAAAGCACCGACAACACTATTTAAGAAAGTAGAAAACCAATCTTCATGTTCTAGTTCTTCAATTCTTAAATACAGTTCATCCATATTTTTTAAGACTTCTGCTCTTGCTTCTTTTTCTAAAATTTTAAAAGATTTTTTATTGAATGTTTTATCTTTTTTAATTTTAGCTTCTTGCTTTTCTATTTTATCTTGCACTCTACTGAGTACGTTTAATTTTAGTTGTTTGCGCCAATAATCTATCAGCTCATTTTCATTTTCAGCAAACGGAAGCTTGCCATAATCGATGTTTATGGTTTCATTTTTATCAAAACTAAAAGGCTGTGCTAATAAAGCTCCGTAATAAGATTTAGCATTCTTAATTTTTTTTGTAAAATGAGCATACACCACATTATAAAAAGAGACATCATCTTGTAATAATTGGTTGTCTATTTCATATTTGAATTTAGAAAATTCTTTTAAATCTTTCTGTGTAAAATAACGTTTACTTGGGTCTAAACCCTCAATGAAACTTGTGTAAACTTGTTCAGAAAAATCATCGTTCATGTCTTTTACAACAAAATGACCTCTGGTTAAAATATTTTTTAAAACATACACCAATATTTTATCTTTCTCAGGGTCTGTTTTTCTAAGAGCATCATTAGCGTGTATTGAAGTAACTAAAAGTAAAAGTGCTATGACTGTAATGCTAATTTTATTTCTTATTTTCATAAATTTTTTGTCGTATTTTATACTATAAACTTACTTTTTCTTTAATAATTACTAAAATAACACCAAATTTTTAAATGTAGTACTTCTATTTAATTTCTTTACAAATTTATGAAGTTTGGTTACATATCGTTTGATACAAATTTACAGAAAAAAGGACTCTTATATTCTTTACAAATTGTTAAAAAGATACTAGTTTAAATGAATTATCTTTGCAAAGATTATTTAAAGGTTCAAAAATTGAATACTGAAATAATAGAAAGATTATAAAACGCTCTTTTTAATCTTTTAACTTTTTAATTTTTCAATAAAAAATTATGCATGAAAAACCTTTAATTCTAGTTACAAATGACGATGGTATTACTGCTCCAGGAATTAGGGCGTTGATAAAAATAATGAATAAGATTGGAGATGTTGTTGTGGTTGCTCCAGATAGTCCACAGAGTGGTATGGGGCATGCAATTACAATTGACAATGTATTAACCTGCAATCCGATAACCATTGATGATGGTCCGCAATTAGAGTACACCTGTTCTGGGACACCGGCAGATTGTGTAAAAATGGGGATTAGTGAAATTTTAAATAGAAAGCCAGATTTGTGTGTTTCAGGCATTAATCATGGTTCTAATTCTTCTATAAGTGTAATTTACTCTGGTACAATGAGTGCAGCAATAGAAGCGGGTATCGAAGGAGTGCCAGCAATTGGTTTCTCTTTGTTAGACTTTAAATGGCATGCAGATTTTAAGTCTTCAGAAGAAATTATTAAAAAAATTACTTTGAATGCATTGTCAAACGGAATTCCAGAAGGCATTGTTTTGAACGTTAATATTCCTGCTTTAAAGAAGGAAGAAATAAAAGGAGTGAAGGTTTGTAGGCAAGCAAATGGTTATTGGAAAGAAGATTTTGATAAACGTAAAAGTCCGTTTGGAAAAGAATATTATTGGCTTTCAGGAGCGTTTGTAAATAAAGATAAAGGACAAGATACAGACGTGTATGCTTTAGAAAACGGTTATGTTTCTGTAGTTCCTGTTCAATTTGATATGACGGCGCATCATATGATTCAAAAATTAAATTCTTGGGAACTTTAAAAAAAGACTTACTTATTGGTGTTTTAGTAGCATTATTTGCCACTTTTGGTGGCATATTCTTTTATTTAGAATATTTTTCTAGGTTTTCTTTTGACGTTACTTATAAAATGATAAAAGAAGGTAATTTGTATGGCAAGGTGCTTTCTTTAGCCGCAATTCCTAATTTATTTGTCTTTTTTGTTTTCATCAAAAAGAAACAAGACAATAAGGCAAAGGGAGTTTTAATAGCTACTTTTTTAACAGCATTTGTAACTTTAGTTTTAAAATTTTTCTAAAATGAAATATTATATCATTGCTGGCGAGGCTTCAGGAGATTTGCATGGTGCTAATTTAATGAAAGAAGTATACAAAAAAGATGCAACAGCAGACATTCGTTTTTGGGGAGGAGATTTAATGCAAGCTGCTGGAGGAACCCTGGTAAGTCATTACAAGGAAAGGGCTTTTATGGGTTTTTTCGAAGTTTTAAAAAATCTATTTAAGGTGATAGGTTTTATGAAGTTTTGCAAAAAAGACATTGTAGGTTTTACCCCAGATGTAATTATTTTCATAGACAATTCTGGTTTTAATTTGCGGGTTGCTAAATGGGCAAAAGAACAAGGTTTTAAGACAAACTATTACATTTCTCCGCAAGTTTGGGCGAGTAGAGCAGGTAGAGTAAAAGACATTAAAAGAGACCTTGATAAAGTATTTGTAATTCTTCCTTTTGAAAAAGAATTTTACAAAAAATATGATTGCGAGGTTGCATTTGTTGGGCATCCTTTAATAGATGCAATTGCGGATAGAACTCAGGTCTCTGAAGCTAGTTTTAGGAAAGAACATGCACTAAGTACGAAAAAAATTATTGCTTTGTTGCCAGGAAGTAGAAAGCAAGAAATAACAAAAATGCTCTCTGTAATGCTATCTTTAACAGCAGATTTTTCTGATTATCAATTCGTAATAGCGGGTGCACCTAGTCAAGATTTTTCTTTTTACAAAGAAATTATGGGGAATAGAGAGGTGGCTTTTATCAATAATAAAACATATGATTTGTTAAGTGTTTCTTATGCTGCTTTGGTTGCTTCGGGAACGGCAACTTTAGAAACCGCTTTATTTAAAGTACCACAAGTAGTTTGCTATAAAGGTGGTTATATTTCATATCAAATAGCAAAAAGAATTATTACACTTAAATTTATCTCTTTAGTAAATTTAATTTTGGATAAAGAGGCTGTAAAAGAATTAATTCAAGATGATTTTAACAAACAGAACTTAAAAGCAGCATTGCTAAATATTCTTGACGACGCTTATCGAGAAAAAATGTTCCTAAATTATTTTGATTTAGAAAAGCAATTAGGAGGAAAAGGTGCTTCAAAAAATGTAGCATCTCAAATTGTGGCAGCTTTAAAATAAACAACTGTAATTTATTTTTAGTAACTTCCCGTTGCTATGAAAAGGTTGTTGAAATATTTACCTTTGCACTTTTTGGTGTTTTTAATTTTAGGAATCGGAATTCAATTTTATATTCAAATCTGGACGTTCGGCTTTCTAAAACTAGGTTTGCTTGTCTTGCTTTTAATTGTTTCCTTAATTTTTTTTCGCAACAAAAAGGAGACCACGTTTATTGCCGTAATTTTATTTTTTTTAATAGGCGTTTCTACGGTCTATATTCAAGATGCTAGAAATTTTAAAAACCATTACAATCGTTTCTACAAAAAAGAGGCAAAAGTAGTGGTAAGAATTACTAAGATTTTAAAATCTGGTTTTTACCATGACAAATATGTTGCAGAGGTTGTACAAGTGCATACTGCTAAAACGAGGGGGCACGTTTTATTAAATATTCAAAAAGACAGTCTACAAAAACCACTTAAAATAGACGACCAGATTTTAGTGCATACCGACTTTATGCAAGTATCACCACCTTTAAACCCCAGCCAATTTAATTATAAATTTTACTTAGCAAAACAAGGAATCCATCGCCAATTATTTATAAATAGCACACAGTTTTTGGAACTTTCGAAGGCTTCGAGTTCCTTGGTGGGTATCTCAGAAAAATTTAGAAATAAGGTTCAAAAATCCTTATTAACGTACAATTTTAAAAAGGATGAGTTTGCAGTAATAAGTGCACTTTTACTGGGGCAAAGACAAGGGGTTTCTAATGAACTACTAACGGATTATGCAGGTGCAGGCGCAATTCATATTTTGGCAGTTTCTGGTTTGCATGTTGGTATTATTTTATTAATTCTATCCTTTCTGTTCAGGCCCCTTGAGAAATTTAAATACGGCAGTTACTTAAAAGCTTTCTGCATTGTTTTGTGCTTATGGATGTTTGCCTTTATTGCGGGCCTTTCAGCTTCGGTAGTTAGAGCAGTAACCATGTTTACTTTTTTGGCAGTAGGACACTCTTTACAGCGAAAAA
>JBLHIE010000036.1:0-13967 GCA_047614925.1 Arenicella sp. | reverse complement strand
TTTAAGCACAGCAAGAAATGTTTGGGGATCTTATTATTATAAACAAGAGGAAGACGTTGTGAGAGTTCCTGGAATTGTTACCACATCAGAAAAAAATATAGAAGCATTTTCGATGTTATTTGATGAAGACATGACTTTAAAAATGGGTTGGGAAAACACCGTGGTTTCTGTATCGATAGTATTAGCAGGGTCAGAAGATTAATTTTTATAGATATTTTAAAAAACCTCTAGTTATTTAGGGTGTCTATAGTAGCAATTATTACAATTTTAAAAGAGGCTTCCAATACAAATTGGAAGCCTCTTTTAATTTAAAGTAAAGTAGCTATTCACTTAGAAAGATTAAACGTAAATTTGTCGCTTAATTAAGTAAATAGAAATGCAATACAACCACCTAGATATCGAAAAGAAATGGCAGAATTTTTGGGCAGAAAACCAAACTTTTAGAGCCAGTAATGATTCTGAGAAACCTAAATATTATGTATTAGATATGTTTCCTTATCCTTCTGGTGCGGGTTTGCATGTTGGGCATCCATTAGGGTATATTGCAAGTGATATTTATGCGCGTTACAAACGTCATAAAGGGTTTAATGTTTTGCATCCGCAAGGATATGATTCTTTTGGTTTGCCAGCAGAACAATATGCAATTCAAACGGGGCAACACCCAGCAAAAACAACGGAAGCTAATATTGCAACCTACAGAAGACAATTAGATCAAATTGGTTTTTCTTTTGATTGGAGTAGAGAAGTACGAACTTCTAGTCCGGAATACTATAAATGGACACAATGGATTTTTATTCAACTATTTAATTCTTGGTATCATAAAGATACAGACAAAGCAGAAGACATTTCTACCTTGGTTAAAATCTTTAAAAAATCGGGAAACAAAAGCGTAAAGGCAGCTTGTGATGAAGAAATTATTTCTTTTTCTGCAGATGAATGGAACGCTTTTTCAATAACCGCACAAGAAGCAATTTTATTACAATACCGTTTAACATTTTTGTCGGATACAGAAGTAAATTGGTGTCCGGGTTTAGGAACTGTTTTAGCAAACGATGAAATAGTAAACGGCGTATCAGAACGTGGAAGTCATCCTGTAGTTCGTAAAAAAATGACCCAATGGTCGATGCGAATTTCTGCATATGCACAGCGTTTATTAGATGGTTTAGAAACCATAGATTGGCCACAACCTTTAAAAGATTCTCAAACAAATTGGATTGGGCGTTCTCAAGGAGCCATGGTTTCTTTTGATCTTGCAAATGGTTCTGAAACAGTAGCTACCGAAGTAAAATTATCGTATAAAGAACTGGAAGCTTTAAAAGAACTAAGACAGAACTTATCGAAAGCAGAAACGCTGCTTTGGGATGAATTAAAAAATAAAAAAGGAGCAGCAAAATTCAGAAAAAAATATACGATTGGTACCTTTTTGGTAGATTATGTATGCTTGGCAAAAAATATAATTATAGAATTTTCTGGGAAAGAAGAGGAAGCAGCAAGAACTGAATTCTTTGCAAGAGAGGGATTTAATGTGGTTCGTTTTACAAATGAAGAAGTCATTGAAAACGTACTTTCTGTAGTTTCTAAAATTAATGCAGCAATTCAATTTCCAAAAGCAATTGAAAAAGGAGCTAAAAAAGAAGTAGCTTCAACGGCAAAAAATCAATATAAAATAGCCGTTTTTACCACAAGACCAGATACTATTTTTGGCGTTTCTTTTATGACGCTTGCTCCAGAGCACGAGTTGGTTTCTAAAATTACAACAGCGGCTCAAAAAAGTGAAGTTGAAAGTTATATTACCGCCACTGCAAAACGTTCTGAACGCGATCGAATGGCAGATGTAAAAACCATTTCTGGTGCGTTTACAGGTGCGTATGCAATACATCCTTTTTCTGGAGAGAAAGTTCAAATATGGATTGGAGATTACGTATTGGCAAACTACGGAACAGGAGCCGTAATGGCAGTGCCTTGCGGAGACCAACGTGATTATGATTTCGCTAAAAAGTTTAAAATTCCGATTCCTAATATTTTTGAAGGAGTAGATATTTCTAAAGAAGCACACACCGGTAAAGACGCTACTAAAATTGCAAACTCCGATTTTTTATCAGGATTAAAATATAAGAAAGCATTAAAATTATCCATTTTTGAAATGGAGAAACAGGGCTTTGGTTACGGGAAAATAAATTACCGTTTACGAGATGCTGTTTTTAGCAGACAACGCTACTGGGGAGAACCATTTCCTGTCTATTATAAAGATGGAATGCCACAAATGATTGCGGCAAAACACCTGCCAATTGTGTTGCCAGAAGTAGAAAAATACTTACCCACAGAAGACGGAAAACCACCTTTAGGAAATGCAACAGCATGGGCTTGGGATGCTCGTGGAAACAAAGTGGTTTCTAATGATAAGCTAAAAAACAAGACCGTATATCCTTTAGAATTAAACACAATGCCAGGTTGGGCAGGAAGTTCTTGGTATTTTAACAGGTATATGGATGCTACAAATACAGCAGAATTTGCAAGCAAAGAATCTTTAGATTATTGGAAAGAAGTAGATTTATATATTGGAGGTTCTGAGCACGCAACGGGTCATTTATTATATGCCCGTTTTTGGCAAAAATTCTTGTTCGATAAAGGAATTGTGCCGGTAGATGAGTTTGCAAAAAAACTAATCAACCAAGGGATGATTTTAGGGACTTCTGCATTTGTGTATAGAACAACTGCTTTTGTAAAAGAAGGCTGTGGTTGTGCTGACGAAAAAACGAATGAAGATGTTTTAAACAAGATACCAACCGTACTTGTTTCTAAGAATTTATTCAATTCAGACGATGAATTTGAAATGGTTGTTAAAAATTATTTAATGGACAAAGGATTTTTGAATCCTTTGAATGCAGACGTCGTAATGATTGTAAAGACCGCAATTCATGCAGATGTTTCTTTGGTAAATGCTTCTGATGAATTAGACGTTGAAGCATTTAAAAATCATGCTTTAAATTCAGATTATAAAAATGCTGAATTTCTTTTAGAAGCCGGTGTTTACAAAGTAAAGCGCGAAGTAGAGAAAATGTCTAAGTCGAAATACAATGTTGTAAATCCGGATGATATTGTTACGCAATACGGTGCAGATGCACTGCGTTTGTTTGAGATGTTTTTAGGACCTTTAGAGCAAGCAAAACCTTGGAAAACTTCTGGTATTTCTGGCGTTTCATCTTTCTTAAAAAAACTATGGAAACTGTATTTTAACGAAGAAGTTTTTGAAGTTTCTGAAGAAAAAGCAACAAAAGAGGAACTAAAAGTTTTACACAAAACAATTAAAAAAGTAGCAGAAGATATCGAGAATTTTTCTTTCAATACCTCGGTTTCTACTTTTATGATTGCGGTAAATGATTTCACCGCCTTAAAATGTAACAAACGTGCTATTTTAGAGCCGTTGTTGATTTTATTATCTCCGTATGCGCCTCATATTTCAGAAGAATTATGGAGTAAACTAGGAAATAAGGAATCTATTTCTATGGCAGATTTTCCAATTTTTGACGCAAAACATTTGATAGAGAGTGCTAAGAATTATCCGATATCATTCAACGGTAAAATGCGATTCACGCTAGAACTTTCGTTAGATTTATCAAAAGAAGAAATAGAAAAAACAGTTTTAGCACATGAAAAAACAATTGTACAATTAGAGGGTAGAACTCCTAAAAAAGTAATTGTTGTTCCTGGGAAAATTATAAACATCGTTGGCTAATAAAGGCAGTGTGCGTTTGGTATTCATTTTTAATTGGAAATTATAGAAATGTAATCTTTGATTTGTAAGGAGTACTAAATGAATGCAAGTAAAAAATAAAAAAAGTGATTGATTTTTTCGAAATTATTGGTTTGTTAGCAGCATTTATTACAACGGCATCCTTTTTACCACAGGTTTTTAAAACATATAAAACGAAAGATACCTCAGGATTGTCTCTAACCATGTATGTTGCTTTTTTTATAGGAATTGTTTTATGGTTAATTTACGGAATTCACCTAAACAGTTTGCCTATGATTTTGGCGAATGCAATCACTGCCATGCTCTCTTTATTTCTAATAATTATGAAATTAAAGCATAAATAAGAAGTGAAGCGATATTGATTTTTAATTTTGGTATCTTTAGCTTATTTTTAATTTTCTTGTCTTCAGTATTTATTTTTGAAGCAAGGTAAAAAACTATAAATTTTGATTCGTTTTACAGGCATCTCTTTAAAAATTCGTATTTTTTTATCCATGATTTTATTGGTGTTGTTGGCATCTATTTTAATTTTGGTGGTTACGGTCTATCAATATGATGAACAGACAAAAGACTACAATATTCAGCGTTTTGAGCGTAAAGAAGCCATTGCAAAAAAAACAATTGAATTAGAACTGTCTGCTAAAACTACGTATCCTGTAAGCACAGACAACCTCTCAAAGATTTTTCAGAGTAGAATTTACGAAATATCTTCTATAAATAAATTGAACATTACAATCTATAGTTTAGACGGAAGGTTGTTAAAAACCTCCTTTGGCAATGCTTTTGAAAAAATAGACAAAACACCACTTACAGATTATATAATATCTGAATTGGCACAAAACTCCAATCATAGAATTTTAAAAAACAAAGAAATTGATGGCATCAGTTATCAAACTTCTTATGCATATATAAACGATACTAAATTTAAACGCATAGGTGTTTTAGAGCTGCAGTTTACGCAAGATAATTTTGAAATAGAACAAGAGCTCAAAGAGTTTATTTACAGACTAAGTTTGGTGTATTTACTCATGTTTTTGTTGGCGATTTCTTTTGCGTATTTCTTGTCAAGTTATATTACGCGCTCTATAAAGACCATTTCAGATAAAATGCAGCAAACGCGTTTGAATGAAAGAAATGAGAAAATTATATTAAATAACGCAAGCTCTGAGATTGAAGTTTTAGTAGATGCTTATAATAATATGATAGATCAGTTAGAGGAGAGTGCAGCAAGATTGGCTAAAAGCGAACGAGAACAAGCTTGGAGGGAAATGGCAAAACAAGTGGCACATGAAATTAAAAATCCGCTAACGCCAATGCGTTTGTCTGTGCAAAGTTTCGAGCGAAAATTTAACCCAGAAGACGAAAACATTAAAGAAAAACTAGCAGAATACAGTCAGACTTTAATTCAGCAAATAGATGTGATGAGTTCGATTGCTTCTGCTTTTTCAGATTTTGCAAAAATGCCCACTCAGAAAAAAGAAAAAATAGAAATTATAAGTATTGTAAAATTAGCACTCGATATTTTTAATGAAAAATCTCTAAAATATCAAACCAAAGAAAAAGAGTTGTATGCATTTTTAGATAAAACACAGCTGATTAGAATTGTAACCAATTTGGTTAAAAATGCAATTCAGGCAACAGAAAATGAAGAAAACCCTTTCATAAATGTTGCTGTCACATCTAAAGGTGCTAAAATAAAAATAGTAGTTTCAGACAATGGTAAAGGAATTTCTGATGCGGTAAAAGATTTGATTTTCGAACCGAAGTTCACTACAAAAACAAGCGGAATGGGCTTAGGTTTACCAATGATAAAAAACATTATAGAAGCGTATGACGGCACCATTGAATTTACATCCAACGAAGGAGTTGGAAGCATTTTTACGGTAGTTTTACCTAAAAATTAAAATAAATTTAAAGTAGAATTTATAATTTTCACAGCAATTTTAAATAGATAATAAAATGAATTTCGAAAATATTTTAGTTACAAAGACAGCTGCTTTAGCACAAGTAACAATTAACAGGCCAAAGAAATTAAATGCCTTAAATAAGGCAACAATTTATGAACTGCACAAAGCATTTGATGCTTTAGAAAGCGACATAAATATAAAAGTAATTATACTTACAGGCATTGGAGAAAAGGCATTTGTTGCAGGAGCAGATATTGCTGAATTTGCACATTTCTCTATGGAAGAGGGCGCTGGTTTAGCGAGAGAAGGTCAAGAAATGTTATTTAATTTTATTGAAAATTTGGCAACACCGGTAATTGCTGCAATCAATGGTTTTGCTTTAGGTGGCGGTTTAGAGTTGGCAATGGCTTGTCATTTTAGAATTGCATCAGATACTGCAAAAATGGGTTTGCCAGAGGTTTCTCTTGGCGTAATTCCAGGATATGGCGGCACACAACGTTTGCCACAATTGGTTGGTAAGGGAAAAGCGATGGAAATGATTATGACTGCTGGAATGATTTCTGCAGAAGAGGCCAAAGCATGTGGATTGGTAAACCATGTAACAACACAAGAAGAATTAATACCATTGGCAGAGAAAATTTCAGGTAAAATAATGAGAAACTCTTCGGTAGCCATTAGTGCTGCAATTGTTGCTATAAATGCAAATTTCGAGGATGGTGTAAACGGTTTTGATGCAGAAATTAATGCTTTCGGAGAATGTTTTGGAACTGGAGACTTTAGAGAAGGCACTACTGCTTTCTTAGCGAAAAGAAAACCTAACTTCTTTGGAAATTAACTGGCTAAAATAAAAAAAGCGAGCCGTTTAAGGCTCGCTTTTACATTAAACTTCATAAGGGTTTAATGCAACAATTAACTAAATTGTTTATATCTTAAAACTTTTACTATATCCTCTTTTTTTAGAATTGATGGCAACTCTATAGTCTCCCTTTTTAGTTTTTAACAATCTAAAAATTCTTTCTAGTTCCTTTCCCTCCTTTATGGTTTCAGAATAAATAACAGCACCTTCATAGTACAATGTTATTTTTATAGCTTCGTTGTCAAAAGACATTTTAGAAATAAAAACTAAGTTTTCTGCTGTTCTAATAATGGGTTTAAAAATAGTTTTCGTGTTTTGAGTAAGAAAAGTTACCAACCCGTTTTCTACAAAAAATGGTTTTATTATAATTTCAAAGTTTTTTTCTAGCTCTGTAGTATACCTTCCGTTTTTTAAAGCGGTTAAATCAAATGTTTTAGAGTAATTTCCAGGAGTTTCAATAATGTAGTTATAAATAATGCTTCCGTTTGCATCTTTTATAGAGAGAACTTGACCTTTTTTTACAGCTGTAAATTCAACTTTAACTTTTTTTCCATCAATAACATTGATCGCATTGTTTTTTTCAGTTGCGTAGTTTATTAATGTTCCAAACATTAGAGCTACTATTAAATACTTTTTAAGTGTTGTTTTCATTTTATATAATTTAGGTAATATGAACACTACAAATTTATGGCAGATGTAGCATACATAAAACATCTAAATTGATGAATATGTGTTCTAAATTATCAACATATTCAATGTTAAATTAACATTAAGTTAATATAGTATATAATTCAGTTAATTTTAGACAACTTATTGCTTCTTAGTATTGTAATTTTGTTTTAAAAGAATTGCTATTGAAAACAAAACCAACATTAGAAAAAATTACACCAAGTTTTGGAAGTTCTTTGTTAGTTAAAAAGCACGAACAGTTTTTAAAGACGAACAAGGCTTTTTGGCATTTTCATCCAGAGATAGAAATTGTGTACGTAAATAAAGGAAAAGGGAAAAGACATATTGGCAACCATATTAGTTATTTTAATAATAGCCAATTGGTATTAATTGGTTCTAATTTGCCGCATTTAGGTTTTACAGATCGGCTAACAACCAATGGTTCTGAGACACTTATACAATTTATGCCAGATTTTTTAGGAGTAGATTTCTTTAAGATTCCAGAAATGGCAGCCATAGCCCAACTTTTTGAGCGTGCAAAAAAAGGGATTCGTTTTAACATAGAAATAAAAAAACGGATTGGTGCTAAGATAGAAGCGCTGGTGAATTTAGACGGCCCAAATAGAATTATTTCTTTCTTGGATATTTTAAGAGAACTGGCCCAAACAGATGATTACACAATTTTAAATGCAGCTGGTTTTGCTTTCGAAACACAGCCACAGGATAGGGGTAAAATAGATATTATATTTAAGCATATAAATGAGAATTTTAACGAACACATAAGTTTAGATGAAATTGCAGGTTTGGTAAGTATGACGGTGCCTTCTTTTTGTAGGTTTTTCAAAAAAACAACTTCAAAAACATTTACGAAGTTGGTAAATGAATACAGAGTTGTGCATGCTACAAAATTACTTTCTGAGAGCAATATGAGTATTACAGACATTTGTTTTGAGTGTGGTTTTAATAATTTTTCTCATTTTAATAAATTATTTAAAGAGTTTACTGGCAAATCTGCTTCAAAATATAGAAATCAAATGTTAAACCTTGTGCAGTAAATAAAAAATTTTATGAAAATGAAAAGCGTAAATGATAAAATTGAAGAAACTTTAAGTTATTATAGTTTTAAAAGTTTAGAAACCTTAAATTATGTAAATTCTAATGCTAATTTATCGGTAGAAGAAATTATAGAAAAAGCCGAAGAACTGGCTGTGTTAGAATCAAAAATTACGGCCTTAGAAGCGGCTAAGGAAAACTAAATTATTGTAAACCATTCCATTCATTATAAAACTGTTTTAGAAATTGCTCCATATATTGGTGTCTTTCAATAGCAATTTTTTTTCCAGAAGGGGTGTTCATTTGATCTTTTAGCAATAGCAATTTCTCATAAAAATGGTTCATTGTTGGTGCATCAGAATTTTTATATTGCTCTTTTGTCATATTTAAATCTGGAATTATTTCTGGATCGTACAACGCTCTGTTTTTAAATCCGCCATAATTAAAGCAACGCGCAATACCAATGGCCCCAATGGCATCTAAGCGGTCTGCATCTTGCACAACTTCTAGCTCTTTAGACGTGAATTTTTTAACCTCTTTATCAAAAGAATTTTTATAAGAAATATGCTGTATTATGTTTACAACATGCTGAATGATTTCTTTGATTACATTTTGGTTTGTAAGAAATTTAGAAGCTATTCTTGGGCCAACAGTTTCATCACCTTTATAAAACTTAGGGTCTGCAATATCATGTAAAAGTGCTGCTAAAGAAACTGTAAAAGTATCAACTTTTTCATCTTTAGAAATTAGTAGTGCATTTTTATAAACACGTTCTATATGAAACCAATCGTGACCACCTTCGGCATTTTTTAATTTGGTTTTAACAAACTCGATCGTGTTTTGAATAATTTTTTCCTGGTTCATTTTATGTTCTTGAGCTGAGTTCTTTTTTTATTTTTTTCACTTCAAATAGCATTACAAATAGCATTGGAGCAAAAAATAAAGGTAGAAAAGCTTGAAAAGAAATTCCCTTTTCAATAAAAGAAAATACTGCAAAAACAAGCATTAAAACAATGACAATACTTTGTATTGCAAGCATTGTTTTCTGTTTCTTAAATTTTTTTAATAATTCTTCGGTTGTATACGTAGAAAATGACATAAAATTAATTTTAGTAAAAATAAAAAATCCACTCTAATTAGAGTGGATTTTTTTAAAAGTCTTTATTTAAAAGAAGACTAACAAAATTCATCATAAGCTTGCGCTAAATTCTGAGCAATCATTTGTGCAGATCTACCTTCTATATGGTGGCGTTCTAACATGTGTACCAAATTTCCATCTTTAAACAACGCAATTGCTGGTGAAGATGCTGGAAAAGGAATCATAAACTCTCTTGCTTTTTGCGTAGATTCTTTTTCTACACCTGCAAAAACAGTAGTCAAGTTGGTAGGTGTTTTCTCTGCGCCTAAAGAAGCAATTGCTCCTGGTCTAGCAGTACCAGCTGCACAACCGCAAACTGAGTTTACCATCACTAAAGTGGTTCCTTCTTTAGACATTGCGTTCTCAACGTCTTTACTTGTATATAATGCTTCAAAACCTGCGTTGGTTAATTCTTCGCGCATTGGTTTTACTAATTCTTCTGGATACATAATTGTTGTTATTTTAAAAGGCAAATATAAGAATAAGTTCATCAAAAGTCAACTTTATAGAAATACTTGTTGCAATGTAAATATCAATAAAATTGATATGCACATATGTGCCTTAAAAATACTACTTTGCATACCTTTGAAAAATAAATGAAAAAATTATGGGAAGTTTTACAAAATGGTTAGGAGCAGGTTTAGGATTTACTTTTGGCGGCCCCATTGGTGCTGCGTTAGGGTTTGCAATTGGTAGTTTTGTAGACGGTTTTTCTGCATCAGATTTAACTGAAGAACAAAGAGCGTACCAACAAAGTGCGGGTCATAATAAAAACCGAGATGCAGATACCCAATCTGGAGATTTTGAAATGAGTTTATTGGTGTTAGCCTCTATTGTTATAAAGGCAGATGGAAAAATAGACCAGAAAGAATTAGATTTTGTACGGGCACAATTTACAGGAATGTATGGTAAAGAGCGTGCCAACAATGCTTTTAAACTTTTTAAAGGGATTGTTAAAAAAGAGATTTCTGCAAGACAAGTTTGCATGCAAATAAGAAGTCATATGCCACATGCTTCTCGTTTACAATTGGTTCATTTCTTATTTGGTATTGCAAAAGCAGATGGTTTTGTTATCGAAAGTGAAGTTCAAGAAATAAGAAAAATTGCAGGGTATTTGTATATAAATGACAGAGATTACATCTCTATAAAAGCCATGTTTTATGATGAATCTGACAATGCATATAAAATTTTAGAAATTACAAAGGAGGCTTCTACTAATGAAGTAAAGAAGGCATACAGAAGAATGGTTAAGAAATATCACCCAGACAAATTGCAAGGTTTGGGAGAAGAACATTTAAAGGGTGCCAATGAAAAATTTCAAAGCATACAAGAGGCATATGATCGCGTGAAGAAAGAAAAAGGAATGTAATTTTTTATTTTTTTGAATGAAAAAGTAACAGATACAACTCTTTTACTGTTTTTAATTACTTGAGACTCAAACTAAAAAACAGAGAAATAAGCATCTTTTAAATCTCTTAACTTGTCAAAGTTAGACCTTCAAGCTCTTTGGAACTCAAGAACTTTGCTACGGAATAACGCTATCAAACTCAAAAAATTGATTAATTTCGCTTTTTTATAAGAAAAGATAGATTATGAGCGCGAAATTTCCTGAGTATAAAGGCCTTGACTTGCCAAAAGTAGCAGAAGAAATGCTAAGCTATTGGCAAGAGCATAACATATTTGAAAAAAGTGTAACGATTCGAGAAGGTGCAGAGCCTTATGTTTTCTTTGAAGGACCTCCTTCTGCAAACGGATTGCCAGGAGTTCACCACGTTTTAGCGCGCGCTATTAAAGATATTTTTCCACGTTATAAAACCATGAAAGGTTTTCAAGTGAAGCGGAAAGCGGGTTGGGATACCCATGGTTTACCTATAGAGTTAGGTGTAGAAAAAGAATTGGGTATTACCAAAGAAGACATTGGTAAAAAAATTTCTGTAGAAGATTACAATGCAGCTTGTAGAACGGCAGTAATGCGGTACACTGGTATTTGGAACGATTTAACAGAGAAAATGGGCTATTGGGTAGATATGGAAGACCCATACATTACCTATGAGCCAAAATATATGGAATCTGTTTGGTGGTTGCTAAAAGAGATTTACAATAAAAAATTAATTTACAAAGGCTATACCATTCAGCCTTATTCGCCAAAAGCCGGTACAGGTTTAAGTTCTCACGAATTAAATCAGCCAGGTACTTATCAAGACGTAACAGACACTACGGTTGTTGCACAATTTAAGGCGGTACAAAACACATTGCCAGACTTTTTACAAAACGAAGGAACGGTTTATTTTTTAGCTTGGACAACAACTCCTTGGACGTTGCCTAGTAATACCGCATTAACGGTAGGCGCTAAGATTGAATATGTTTTAGTAAATACCTTCAATCAATATACCTTTGAACCTACAAAAGTAATTTTAGCGAAGAAATTAGTTGGAAAGCAATTTGCAGGGAAAAATAATTTTGAAGTGGAAACTTCGGAAGCATTAAACGCTTACAATACTGGCGATAAAAAGATTCCTTTTTACGTTATAAAAGAATTTATTGGTAAAGATTTAGTAGCTATTAAATACGAACAAATCTTAGACTATTGTCTTCCAAATGACAACCCAGAAGATGCTTTTAGAGTGATTACCGGAGACTTTGTAACTACAGAAGACGGAACAGGAATTGTACATACGGCGCCAACTTTTGGAGCAGATGATGCCATTGTTTGTAAGCAAGCAGTACCTCCAATTCCGCCAATGTTGGTAAAAGATGAAAATGATAATTTAGTTCCGTTGGTAAATTTACAAGGTAAATTTAGACCAGAAATGCGCGAATTTGCTGGTAAATATGTAAAGAACGAATATTATGCAGATGGTGAAGCTCCAGAAAAATCGATTGATGTTGAGTTAGCGATTAAATTAAAAACAGAAAACAAAGCCTTTAAGGTAGAAAAATACAAGCACAGTTATCCTAATTGTTGGCGTACCGATAAACCAATTCTATACTATCCGTTAGATTCTTGGTTTATAAAAGTAACCGATGTAAAAGATAGAATGCACAGCTTAAACAAAACCATTAATTGGAAACCAGCATCTACAGGAACTGGCCGTTTTGGAAATTGGTTGGCAAATGCGAACGATTGGAATTTATCACGTTCTAGGTATTGGGGAATTCCGTTACCAATCTGGAGAACAGAAGACGGTAAAGAAGAAATCTGTGTAGGTTCTGTAAAAGAATTGAAAGAGGAGATGGCAAAGGCTGTTGAAGCAGGCGTATTGGCAAAAGACATTTTTGAAGACTTTGAAGTTGGAAATATGTCTGAAGAAAACTATGCGAAAATAGATTTACACAAAAATATTGTTGATAAAGTTGTGTTAGTATCGCCATCAGGACAACCAATGAATCGTGAAAACGATTTAATTGATGTTTGGTTCGATTCTGGCTCTATGCCTTATGCACAGTGGCATTATCCGTTTGAAAACAAACAAAAAATTGATGGAAACGAATCTTTTCCTGCAGATTTTATTGCAGAAGGTGTAGATCAAACAAGAGGTTGGTTTTATACGTTGCATGCAATTGCAACCATGGTTTTTGATTCTGTTGCTTACAAAAATGTAGTTTCTAACGGTTTGGTGTTGGATAAAAACGGACATAAAATGTCTAAACGTCTTGGAAATGCAACAGATCCTTTTACAACATTAGCTACGTATGGTGCAGATGCAACCCGTTGGTATATGATTGCAAACGCAAACCCTTGGGACAATTTAAAATTCGACCTAGAAGGCATTGAAGAGGTAAAACGTAAGTTTTTCGGAACGTTATACAATACCTATTCGTTCTTTACTTTATATACAAATATTGATGGTTTTTCTTATGAAGAAGCAGACATTCCTTTAGAGAAAAGACCAGAATTAGACCGTTGGATTTTATCAGAATTACATACGTTAATACATAAAGTAGATACGTTCTATTCAGAATATGAACCCACAAGAGCTGCAAGAGCAATCTCAGATTTTACACAAGACTATCTAAGCAATTGGTATGTGCGTTTAAGTAGAAGACGTTTTTGGAAAGGAGATTACCAAACAGATAAAATTTCAGCGTATCAAACATTGTATACCTGTATGAATACCATCGCAAAATTAGGGGCGCCAATTGCACCATTTTTCATGGACAGATTGTATCAAGATTTAAATGCTGTTACAAAAAAAGAGATCTCAGAAAGTATTCACTTAGCAGATTTCCCGGTGTACAATGCAAGTTTTGTAGACAAAGGCTTAGAGCTTAAAATGGAAAGTGCACAAACCATCTCATCTTTAGTGCTTTCTTTAAGAGCTAAAGAGAAGATAAAAGTAAGACAGCCACTTCAAAAAATAATGATTCCTGTTGATAATGACGAACAAAAAGAATCTATTTTAGCCGTTGCCGAGTTGATTAAGAACGAGGTAAATATTAAGGAAATTCAGATTTTAGACGACGCATCAGAAGTTTTAATCAAACAGATTAAGCCTAATTTTAAAACGCTCGGTCCTAAATTTGGAAAAGACATGCGTTTTGTAGCTGCAGCTGTTCAGAAATTCAACCAAGAAGATATTAACAAAATAG
>JBLHIE010000035.1:0-14360 GCA_047614925.1 Arenicella sp. | reverse complement strand
AGGGTAAGTTTGATTTTACTTATGGAAAAGTAGCAGTAAGAGCAAAGCTTCCAACAGGAAAAGGTACTTGGCCGGCAATATGGATGTTGGGTGCGAATTTTGAAAGTGTTGGCTGGCCATCCTGTGGCGAAATTGATATTATGGAGCATATTGGGAACGATCAAGATAAAATACATGCAACGTTGCATTACCCTAATAATTTTGGTGGTAATGGAAACGGTAGCAGTATCATGCTTTCAAATGTTTCATCAGAATTTCATATTTATGAAGTAATCTGGGATGCAAATAGCATTCAGTTTAGTGCGGACGGAACAATATATCATGCATTTTCAAATAGCGCAGATGTTCCTTTTAATGCTGACTTTTTCTTAATATTAAATGTTGCAATGGGTGGTAGTTTTGGTGGAGCTATTGCAAATGATTTTGTGGATTCTACGCTGGAAATAGACTACGTTAGAGTGTTTCAGTAAGTTATGATGTGGTGAATATTCTTCAATAGTAAACACTACAACAGCATGTATCTCAAGATATGTTTGGTGCTTTAAAAATTGAAAAGTTGTGTACAGCCTTAAAAAAGTAACTTTTTTGCAAAGCTATAACCAAAACATTTTTTTTCTGAAAAACAAAGTGCATCAAAAGATAAATACAGCTATACATTACTACATCACGCTATTTTTAAAGGGAGGTTTATTAGCAGTGAAAAACTACTTAATTATTGGTTATGTATAGGAAGGCTGTACAAGAAAATTACTTCCTGAAATTTGTATGTTTTTTGTAGCGGTGTGTTTTCTAGAAAACAGTTAATTAAATTGCTAAATTGAAAAATTATACTTTCAAACATAGGGCTTCCTTTTTTATAAATGTATTAGTGTTTTGAAAAAAAAGAAATAATTAAAAATTTAAAAATGAAAAACAACTTTTTGTGTACTTTATTATTGCTAACCTCGTTGACTGTTTTTACGCAGAGCTATGAAGTGGTTGTAAATAAAAATGAGCAAGGAATGAAGCTTTTGGTTGATGGGAAAGACTTCATGGTGAACGGTATGAATTGGGATTATGTTCCAATTGGTGAAAACTATGCTTACAGTCTTTGGAAGCAATCAGATGAATTGATTAAAGCTGCTTTAGATGCTGAAATGAGTCTCTTAAAGAATATGGGTGTTAATACTATTAGAGTGTATACAGGTATACAACCTAAGTGGATTACCTATGTTTATGAAACATACGGAATTTACACAATGTTGAACCATACGTTTGGTAGATATGGTCTAACTATAAACGGAGTTTGGACACCAGTTACTGAATATGGCGATCCTAAAACTAAGATTTTATTATTGTCAGAAGTTACTGCAATGGCCAAGGAGTACAAGAATACCCCTGGTTTGTTATTGTTTTTATTAGGAAATGAAAATAATTACGGTTTGTTTTGGGCAGGAGCAGAAACAGAAGATTTTCCAAAAGAGGAGGAAAAGAAAAAATTTATAGGTGAGAGTCGTGGTAGACCAATGTATAAATTGATGAATGATGCAGCTATTAAAATGAAATCGATAAATAATAATTTACCAATTGCTATTTGTAATGGTGATTTATTGTTTGCTGAAATTATTGCTGAAGAATGTAAAGATGTAGATATTTACGGAACGAATATGTACCGTGGTAAGTCATTTGCAGATGCTTTTGAAAGAGTGAAAAATGTATTAGATATGCCAATTTTATTCACAGAATTTGGTGCAGATGCTTTTAATGCAATTACCAATGAAGAGGATCAAAAAATGCAAGCATTTTATATGGTAGAAAACTGGAAAGAAATTTATCAAAATGCTGCAGGTTTAGGAAAAGCGGGAAATGCAATTGGTGGGTTTACATTTCAATTTTCAGATGGCTGGTGGAAATATGGCCAGACAAAGAACTTAGAGGTTCATGATAACAATGCATCTTGGTCTAATGGAGGATATTATTTAGACTTAGAAGGTAGTAATAACAACATGAATGAGGAGTGGTTTGGAATTTGTGCTAAAGGCCCCACAAACTCAAAAGGTTTGTATACTTTATATCCAAGGGCAGCATATTATAATTTAAAAGAAGTACACAGTATAAATCCTCTAGAAAAAGGAAGTACTGCAGCAGCTATTTTAAACCACTTTTCAAACATCAATTTAATGGATGGTGTTTTAAGAGCGAGAGGAGATAAAGCTGCCATTGGGGGTAACGAAAAACTTAAGCTTAGCAATTTACGTGCAGAGTTTTCTACATTTAATACAGGGGGTAGTTTAATTACAACTCCAAATACTGCAGACTCTAAGGCAGTAGGGTATCCAAATCAATTAGGTTTTGATCACATGGAGTCCTATTTTATTGGTATAGAGGGAAATCCTGCTCCTAATATGAGAGCCAATGTAAATTTTAATATTTTAGGAAATATTACAGAAAATGCTATCGATGAAATTTTTTATGAAAATAGAGGTAGAGATATTATTGTAAATACAGAAAATGGTAATGTTACTTTAAGTGATGTGAACCGTGTAAATGTTTACAATGCAGAATTTGAGTGGTCTGCTAAAGATTTTGATTTAAGAGGATTTTATAGAACGGGACATTATCATTGGGAAGACGAAGGAGATTTCTTTGGTTTTTATAGAGAAGCAAATTACGGTCCAAATTTAGATATTTATGGTGGTGAAATTTCGGGTATTGAGATGGACGGTAAAGGTGTTTTTAAAGGATTAAAAGCAGCATTTGGTCCACAATTATGGTGGGGAGCAAATCCTACCGCTTTGTTAAAATATAGTAGAAATTTTGGAAATTGGGGTGTTACCGGTATTTATCATAGAGATTTAGATACAGATATTAAGATTGATCCTGAAACAGGACGTAGAGTTTTAGATGCAAATCAATTAAGATCAGGTATTATTCCAGCATTTCCTACAGAGAGATTTAGCCTTGCAGTTGAAAGAAGTTTTGGGGATTTTAAATTTAATGTAGGTGCTCTTTGGGCAGGTAGCCCTCTAAATGGAAGTACTTTTCAGGATGTTAGAGGTACTCCTGGAAACTATATCATATATAAAGATAAAATAAAGTCAAGTGATAATTGGGGCGGTAAAGCTAAAATTACTTATCAAAAAGGACTTTTTAATTGGTATTTGCAAAGTGCCTATATGGGGTTAGTTGCAAACGGAGGTGCTGATCAGACAAAGACATTTACAGGTTGGAAATTAAAGGACAATGGAAGTGGAAACCAGGTAAATATTTTATCAGGAGCTACGTACACGATAGCAAATTTACAGATTGCGCCTAATTTTTTATATCAAAAACCATTAATTGCTGCAATGCCTAATGATGTTAGTGGTACAGGTAGATTAAGAAATGTAATTGATGATCCTTTTGCTGTAAGAGGCAACAGAGAAACTGCTGGAATGGAGTGGTTGTTTAGTTATGATCCTACTCCGGGAACTTGGATGTATGAATGGGATAATGACAGAACAGAAGATGCTAAATTTGCTATGAATTTAGGTTTTGTATATAGACACTTGCCGACAACGCAAGATGCACACATTGGGTTTTTAGCGGATCGTTCATTTTTTGCTTTTCCAACGGCCGCACCAGCAGAAGATTTATGGGAAATAAGTTCTAGAGTGGTTTCTAAAGTGGGTCCAGATTTTGGGTTTATTGGTAATTTTTTCTATGGAAATGGGCAAGCAAATGGAGACGACGCCAGACTTATTAAACGTTTTGGAGGAGATGTTAGAATGATTTTAAATAAAGTAAAGGTTACTGCACAAGCAAAGTTTAATGATTGGGGACCTTTTGATTATCACAAGGATTTTAATTTAACATTTCCAACGCAATTAATGTTAGACCTATCTACTAGTTTAGGAAAGCCTGGTTGGTTTGTTTTACCAAATACTAAGTTAGGAATTCGTGGTACCTGGAGGTCTTTAAATGAATATTCTCCAAGATTTAGTCCCAATAGAGGTGGGGAATTTGCTGCTTCACCAATTATTAGTCCTGTTGGGTTTCCCAATGGTTCAGAATGGGAGATTAGAACCTACATTCACATTAATATTGGTAAATAATTTATAAAAGAGATATCATGAATACAATAAAAAACAAATTTATAAAATTCACATTTTTACTAATTTTAATTTTAACGCTTGTTAATTGTGAGAGAGAACTTTCAGAAAGTGTTGAGTTTACAACGTTCGGAACAATTGGAGATATATATATAGATAATTTTATAGGAATGGGAAGTGACTTTTATTTCCCTTACGGTTCAGACGCTAACAATCCTGTTGGGTCAAAGGCAACAGCATGGTCAGTAGACACCAAAGAGGGGTATGAAAGTGCATCTTCTATGCGTATCGATGTGCCAAAGGATACAGATCCTCTGGGAAACTATGCAGGCGCAATTTTAAGAATTGATGGTCAAGGTCGTGATTTGTCAGGATATGATGCGCTAACCTTTTGGGCTAAGGGGTCACAAACAGGGACCCTTGGAGAAATAGGTTTTGGAGAAGATTTTGGCGAAAATAAATTTGTAGCTACTATTAGAAATGTAGATTTATCTACAAATTGGGTAAAGTATATAATTCCAATTCCAGACCCCTCTAAATTGAATAATGAAAGGGGAATGTTAAGATATGCAGTAGCAGGAATTAATGGTCTAGGTTTTACTTTTTGGATAGATGATTTAAAGTTTGAAAAATTAGGAAATATTGGTCAGCCTCAACCAGCAATTGCAAATGGAGAAGATTTAGAGGAAGGTAACTTTGTAGGAAACTCTTTTAACTTGTCTAATTATGGTTTGACACAAACATTTAATTTGTCTTCTGGATTAAATCAAACAATTATTGCTGCCCCAATGTATTTTGACTTTGAGTCAAGTGATATAGAGGTAGTTAGAGTTAGCGAAACAGGTATTGTATCTATAGTTGGTTCTGGTATTGCAAAAATAACAGCTTCTATTGCTGGAGTTAAAGCGAAAGGGTCTTTAACAATTTCTGCTTCTGGAGCTTTTCCTCTTGCGCCTACTCCTCAAGAAAGTGCTAGTAATGTAATTTCAGTATTTAGTGATACTTATACGAATGTTCCTGTAGATTTCCATAATGGGTATTGGCAACCGTACCAAACAACATTAGGAGGAGAAACGATCATAGATGGTCAGAATATTCTAAATTATACCAACTTAAATTTTGTTGGAACTCAGCTTACAGAAGCAATAGATATTACAGAGATGACACATTATAGTGTAGATCTTTTAATGTTAGAATTACCAACAGACCTTGTGAATATAGATCTGTTAATTACTCTTAAGTCTGTAGATGGTTCTTTTCAACAAAACCGTATTGGATTAAATTATCAATTAGATCCAAGAGCTCCAATTGTGTATCCTGCATCTTCTTTAGTTGCAAATGAATGGCAATCATTAAAGATTCCAATTAGACCAACTTCAGAAACTGGATTAAATAAATCAGCAATTAATATTATTATTATAGAAAACATAAAGTCTTCTCAGATAAAAACTTTTTATATGGATAATATGTATTTCTATAAATAATAATATAAAAAATGAACAAAACAAATAAAACCTCAATGGGTAAAAATGTAGTTTTATTAAAAACGCTCCTTTTAGGAATGCTTTTTATAGTGATTGGGTGTAATCCAGACGAAACACAAACCGTTGCAGAATATAAAAACCTTGTGCTGTCTGACGAATTTGATACAGATGACATCATAGATAGTGATATTTGGACTTTCGATATTGGAAATGGTATCAATGGTTGGGGCAATAACGAAGAACAGTTTTATACAAATCGTAGAGAAAATGTTTCTGTACAGAACGGTACACTAATAATTAAGGCAATTAAAGAAGACTATAATGGTTTTGATTATACCTCTAGTAAAGTTTTAACGAAAGGTTTAAAAGAACAAGCTTATGGTCGTTTTGAAGCGCGTATACAATTACCAACAGGTCAAGGAATGTGGCCAGCATTTTGGCTTTTAGGAGCCAATTGTGGTGATGGAACAGCAGATACAGAAGTGTGGCCAAATTGTGGTGAAATAGATGTTATGGAATACCGAGGACAAGATCCAACAGTGGTTCATGGTAGTGTTCATGGTCCTGGTTATGCGGGAGGTAATGCAATTACTAAAAGTTATGCATTAGAAAACGATCGTTTCGATACAGGTTTCCACGTTTTTGGAATAGAGTGGGCTCCTGAATATATTAATTATTATGTGGATGATGTCTTATACAATCAAATTACACGCCAACAGGTAGAGGAAATAGGTACCTGGGTATTTGACCAACCTTTCTACATTATTATCAACTTAGCAGTGGGTGGAGACTTTATAGGCGCACCAAATGAAGAAACTGTTTTTCCACAAACAATGTTAATCGATTACGTAAGGGTGTATAACAAATAATAAACAAACAAACATAAAATTATAACTATGAAATTAGTATTAAAAAACAGTAAACTTATTACTTTCTTTTTGATGGCAATAATATACGTAGGTTGTTCAGAAGACGTTGTTGAACTGCCTAAAATATCTGCAGGCTTTACGTATACTTTAAATGAAAATACAGGTACGGTAGAGTTTATTAATATTTCTGAGAATGCAACTACTTATTCTTGGGACTTTGGAGATGAAGTACCCGTAGTACCTGCATCCACTTCTTTAGAAGTTAACCCTATTAAAAGCTATACAAACGGCACGTATACCGTTAAATTAAAAGCAATGAACGCGGCAGGAGCAATCTCTTCTTTTGAAGATATTATTGTGATAAATATGCCGTTACCGTTAGGTTTACCAATGACTTTTGACAATGATAATGTAACTTATAGTGCAACAGCTTTCGAGGGTGTAGCCTACGAGGTATTAGAGAACCCTGCACCAGGAGGGTCTAATGATGTAGCGTCTATGGTAGCTTCTATTACAAATAGCGGAGTAGCTTATGAAGGCCTGTTTTTTGAATTAGGAACCGCAATTGATTTATCAATAAACAAGACGATTAAAATGAACTTCTGGTCGGATGCGGCAGTAAGTATTTTAGTGAAATTAGAAGAGGGAACAGCTTTTGCAGAAGTTTCGGCAAACCATACAGGAGCTGGATGGGAAGAGTTACAGTTTACGTTTACCAATATTGCTAGCTATTATAAACTAGTTATTTTTGCAGACGGTGCTGGTACCACAGCAGGAACTTTTTATATGGATGATATTGTGCAAGTATCTTTAGGAGATGCTCCAGTAGTTACTTTAATTGGAGACGCAACAATTTCTTTAACAAAAGGGACTGCATATACAGAACAAGGAGCAACTGCTTCAGATACGGAAGATGGTGATGTTACAAGTGCTATTATACTTGGTGGTGATACCGTAGATGTTGATGTTTTAGCAACGTACGAAGTTACCTACACTGTTGTAGATTCAGACGGAAACACAACAACAGCGGTTAGAAGTATCGAAGTTTCATTAGGTGATGCACCTTTAGTTACATTAATCGGGGACGCAAGTATTAGTTTAATAAAAGGAGATACGTATACAGAACAAGGAGCAACTGCTTCAGATACTGAAGATGGTGATGTTACAAGTACTATTGTAATTGGTGGAGATACTGTAGATACTAGTAATATAGGAACTTATGCAGTAACTTATACGGTTATAGATTCAGATGGTAATACAACTGTTGCAATTAGAAATGTAGAAGTAAACGCAGCAGGTGCTTGTGATGCAGACGAAGCACAATCAGTTAGTGCTTCAGATTTAAATGTTACTATGGCTTCTGCAGTTACCATAATAGAGGATGGAGCGACTTTTGAAATTATAGACAATCTAGATTTTGACAACGCAATAAATACTTCTTGTAAAGTTGGAAAAGTTACAAAGCTAGGAGTTGCTGCTTGGGATAATATTCAGTTAGACCTAGATGCTAAGTTAGATTTCAATTCAAATTCAGGAATAAAAATTAAAGTGTGGTCTGCAAGACCAAACACAGCTGTTTTGATAAAGTTAGAAGAAATTGGAAATCAAGGAAATAGTTTAGAGTTAGGTTCAATGACCACTTCGGTTACTAGTGGTTGGGAAGAGTTAACATACCCTGTTGGAGGCGGAGAGAGTAATAAGTTTAATAAGGTTGTTATTTTCTTTGATTTAAATGGAAACAATACAGACACGTATTACTTTGATGATTTGAAGTTGTATGGTGATGGTTCTGGAACTGGCACAGGTGGTGGTGGTGGTAATACTGTTGGCGGTGGAGACGGGTGTGCAGGTGCCACTTCGTGTCCTGACGCTCCTACTGGTGAATTATTATTTAATGGTAATTTTGAGGCTTGTGATTGTGATTGGCAATTATTAGATGCAGCCGGTTCTACAATTTCAACTTCAATTAACAATGGAGGGTCTAAGTCAGGTCAAATTCAAGGAAGAGCAGGAGCCGCTATTGGTTTAAAACAAGAAAGATTAGGAGTTGGGATCATTCAACCAAATACAACATACACTGTTACATATGATATTAAAGCATCTGGTGCTTTTGGAGAAGGTGGTGTGTTTAAAGCATTTACTTTTTCTGAACCAGCCGAAGGTACAAATTCAGGAGCAACTCTGCACACTTTGACAGACGCTACAACGAGTATGTCTTCAAATTGGGAAAGTAAATCATATGAATTTACAACACCAGCCGGTGCAGCAAAAGTAGCAGGAGGGCTTTCTTTCTTAATAGAAATTGTAAACAGTACAGCGAATGTTTCTATAAACATCGATAATATAGTTTTAAGGGTAAAATAAATTCAGAGCAATAAATAGCTTGAGTAGATATTAAATACTCGAGCTACTTAGGGTATCACTAACTAAAAAGGGTCGTAGTATTGTTTTTAGAAAAAAGTACAATTGAAAGCCTTGAGTTTAAAAGGCTTTGTATAATAAACACGTATAATTGATTATACTATACATTCTTGATGTGCATATCCTTTAAGAGTAAAATAAAAGTCTTTTGCAATAGAAGAAGACAAAAAAATAAGATGAATTTTTAAAAAGATTCGCAAGTAATTAAATTTTAATAACAAACCTCTTTTAAATCTTAGAGGTATATAGAATGCTAATTTTAATGACAAAAAAGACTATTTTTTTAGGAAAAAATAAAACAGATTTTCAATCTCACGAGATAAAAGGTAAAATGATTCATTTTGAAAATGAAACGTATTATAAAATTACCAATAGTAATGAAATGAGGCCTTTCTTTATGAGCATTGTTTCAGATTCAAATCATTGGATGTTTATTTCAAGTAATGGAGGTCTTACTGCAGGTAGAAAAAATAGTGAGTATTCACTGTTTCCTTATTATACAGATGACAAAATTACAGAAGCTGCCGATTTTACAGGAAGTAAATCTATTTTTCAAGTTTTAAAAAACGGAAATATATATTTATGGGAACCTTTTTCACAAAGACAAATTGGCTTGTATAAAACAAGACAAAATTTATATAAAAACAGTTTTGGAAACAAAGTCGTTTTTGAGGAAATAAACGAAGATTTAGGAGTAACGTTTCGATATCAGTGGAGTTCTACAGATACCTATGGTTTTGTTAAAAAATCTACTTTAATAAACAATTCATCAGAAAAAGTACAAGTTACCTTTTTAGACGGATTGCAAAACATTATTCCTTCAGACGTTGAAACAGATTTGCAAAACTCTAGAAGTAACCTAGTAGATGCTTACAAGAAAAGTGAATTACAATGGCCGTCTGGTTTAGGAGTTTTTGCTTTAAGTGCAATAATTGTAGACAAAGCAGAGCCTAGTGAAGCTTTAAAAGCAAATATTGTTTGGTCTTTAGGGATCGAAAATCCTACATATTTATTATCATCCTTACAATTAGATAATTTTAGAAGAGGAAAAGAGATACATCAAGAAGTGAATATAAAAGCAGAAAAAGGAGCTTACTTTATTAGTGCTGATATATCCTTAGAGGCAAATGAAACGAAGGAATGGCATTTTGTTGCAAATGTAAATCAAACAATAGGCGCTATTGAAATACTTTCTAAGGCAATATTAAATGATAAAAAATTATTAAATAGTATTGAAGAAGATATTGAACTAGGTACTAAAAAACTAATTGCTTTAACTGGTGCTGCTGACGGTTTACAAGTAACAGAAGATCCTTTAATTAGTACAAGACATTTTGCAAATACACTTTTTAACTTAATGAGAGGTGGTACTTTTGATGATGATTATAATATTGAAAAGAAAGATTTTATAAAATACATAGGAAAGGCAAACAAAAAAGTAATTAAGAAGAAAGAAACGTTGTTAAATGATTTACCAGAATTATTTAAATTGAACACCATTCTTGAGATTGCAGAGAAAGATGAGGATCAAAACTTTAAAAGACTTTGTTTTGAATATTTACCCTTAAAATTTAGTAGAAGACACGGAGACCCAAGTAGACCTTGGAATAAGTTTTCTATCAACACAAAAAATGAAATAGACGGTTCTAAAATTCTAGACTACGAAGGAAACTGGCGTGATATCTTCCAAAACTGGGAAACGCTGGCACATTCATATCCTGCATTTATAGAAAGTATGATTCATAAGTTTTTGAATGCAACTACTTTTGATGGTTACAATCCTTATAGAGTTACAAAAGATGGTTTCGATTGGGAAATTATAGAAGAAAACGATCCTTGGTCTTACATTGGGTATTGGGGAGATCATCAAATAATTTACTTATTAAAATTCTTAGAATTTATAGAAAACCATTATCCAAATCAATTAGAAAAAAGATTTTCTGAAGATATTTTTGTGTATGCAAACGTGCCTTATAAGATAAAAGATTATCAAAGTATTTTAGCCAACTCTAAAGATACTATAGAATTTGATCATGATCTAGATGCTAAAATTCATCAAAAGAAAGAAGAATTAGGTGCAGATGGTGCTTTGTTAAGAGATGAGAATTTCTTTATTTACAAGGTAAACTTAATAGAAAAATTATTAGCAACGGTTTTAGCCAAAGTATCTAACTTTATTCCTGAAGGTGGTATTTGGATGAATACGCAGCGTCCGGAATGGAATGATGCAAACAACGCTTTAGTTGGTAATGGGGTTTCTATGGTAACGCTAAACTATTTAAATCGTTTTATAAATTTCTTTGAAAATTTAGTCTTAAAATCTACAACCGAAGAGGTTGAAATTTCGTCGGAATTAGCAACATTTTTTAATGAAGTAGTGGCTACTTTCAATCAAAATAAAAGCATGCTGTCTCGCGCTGTTTCAGATACAGATAGAAAAACAGTTTTAGACGGTTTAGGAGAAGCAGCAAGTTCATACAGAATGGCTATTTATGAAAATGGTTTTTCTAGTGATAGAACCACCGTCACAAAAACGGCATTGTTAGCCTTTTTCTCAATTACAAAAGAATATTTAGAGCACACAATTAAAGCAAACAAACGCTCAGATAACTTGTATCATGCGTATAATTTAATGACAATAGAAAATGATACGGAAGTATCTGTTTCTTATTTACCAGAAATGTTAGAAGGTCAAGTAGCGGTATTAAGTGCAGGCTATTTATCTTCAAAAGAAGCGCTAGCTGTTTTAGACGGAATGAAAGCGAGTGCCTTGTTTAGAGAAGATCAATACAGTTATATTTTATATCCGAATAAAGAATTGGCACGTTTTGATGAGAAAAATGTCATTTCTAAAACTTCAGTAGAAAATTCTAAGTTTTTAACAAAGCTTGTTCGTGAAAAGAATACTCAAATTATCAATCAAGATGTTTTAGGTAAATATCATTTTAATGCCAATTTTAACAATGCAAATAGGTTAAAAGAAGCTTTTGAAGAATTGCCTGAAATATATGCAGAGTTACTAGAAACAGAATCGAAATTAGTATTAAATATTTTTGAAGAGGTTTTTAATCACAAGGCATTTACAGGTCGTTCAGGAACCTTCTTTGGGTATGAAGGTTTGGGATCTATTTATTGGCACATGGTTTCAAAATTATTATTAGCAGTGCAAGAAAGCTGTTTAATAGCGGTTCAGAATAATGAAAATGACGTTCTAATTGGAAAACTTTTTGATCATTATTATGAAATTCAGGCAGGAATTGGAGTACACAAGTCTCCAGAATTATATGGCGCGTTTCCAACAGACCCATATTCACATACACCAGGAGGAAAAGGTGCACAGCAGCCAGGAATGACAGGTCAAGTGAAAGAAGATGTATTAAGTAGAATAGGAGAGCTTGGTGTTTTTGTAAGTGCAGGTAAAATTATTTTTAATCCAAAATTATTAAGAGCATCTGAGTTTTTAAAGACTCCTAAAAATTTCAAGTATATAGCAATTAGTAAAGAAGATAAAACAATTGAGTTAACCGAAGGTTCTCTTGGTTTTACTTATTGCCAGGTCCCCGTAGTTTATAAAAATAGCGCAGCGCAAGGTGTTAAAGTATTTTATACTGATGGAAGTGTAAAAGAAATAAAAGACTTAATTCTTGATGAAAGTACTTCAAAATTAATTTTTGAAAGAACGGGAACAGTAGCTGAAATTGAAGTTTCTCTAAAGAGGTAAGTATTTATTACAAATTAAACATGAAAATAAGTTTTAAAATAGGTGTA
The DNA here is from genome assembly GCA_047614925.1 of Arenicella sp. GTDB lineage: Bacteria > Bacteroidota > Bacteroidia > Flavobacteriales > Flavobacteriaceae > Polaribacter. The sequence continues at coordinate 1,748 of JBLHIE010000035.1, read as the reverse complement.
TCGATTTTAGTTTTAACTCTTTGTTTAGGATGTAGTTCAAAAAAAAATAAAACGACAATAAAAGAAGAAATGACGGCAGCTAAAATATTAGGAAACCCAGATTATATAGCAATTTCCTACGGTGGATACAGACAAAAATCTAGAGACATACAGCCTACAATTGCAGAAATAAAAGATGGTATGAAAATATTGTTTGCTATGGGAATTAGAATAGTGCGCACTTATAATGTGCAATTGAGGCAGGCTACTAATGTATTAAAAGCGATCAGTGAACTTAAAAAAGAAGATCCTTCTTTTGAAATGTATGTCATGTTAGGTGCATGGATAGATTGCTTGAATGCTTGGACAGACAAAATACCAAATCACCACATAGAAAGCGATCAAAATGAAGAGGAGATAGGTAGAGCAGTTGCTTTGGCAAAACAATACCCAGATATTGTAAAAGTAATTGCAGTAGGAAATGAAGCAATGGTTCGTTGGGCTGCTAGTTATTACGTGCAACCTAATGTTATTTTAAAATGGGTAACGCATTTACAAGATTTAAAAAAATCTGGAGAACTCTCTTCTGATTTATGGATTACCAGTTCAGATGATTTTGCTTCTTGGGGTGGAGGGGACCCTTCTTATAGAACACCAGATTTAGAAAAATTGATTAAGGCAGTAGATTATGTTTCTATGCACACCTATCCATATCATAATACACACTACAATCACGGTTTTTGGAGAGTTCCTGACTCAGAAAACGGACTTACAGAAATTGAAAAAGTTACTGCGGCGATGCTTAGAGCAAAGAAATTTGCAACAGCTCAATTTTACGAGGTACAGAAATATGTAGAGAGTGTTGCCAAAGACAAACCGGTTCATATTGGTGAAACAGGTTGGGCTACGTATTCAAACGGGTTTTACAGTGATGAAGGTTCTAGAGCATCAGATGAGTATAAAGAAGCTTTGTATCATAACCATCTAAGAGCGTGGTCTAAAGAAAATAACGTATCCTGTTTTTACTTTGAAGCTTTTGATGAACAATGGAAAGATGCTGAAAATCCAAAAGGTTCAGAAAATCATTTCGGGTTAATCAATTTAAAAAGTGAGGCAAAATTTGCTTTATGGGACTTGGTGGACCAAGGAGTTTTTGAAGGTTTGACAAGAGATGGAAAGGCAATTACCAAAACTTTTAAAGGAAACAAAAAAACTTTAATGAGTTTTGTAAAATCACCAAAATAGAAAATAGCATGCGTTTAAATGGATTCAAATTAATTTTTAGTACTGCATTAATTGTACTTCTTATGGGATGTAATAAAACAATAGAAATACTTCAGGTTGCTGTTTATGAAACATCAGAAAGTGGAAATAAATTAACAAAAATAACAGACTTTTCTAATGTTGAAAACCCAATTATTGTTACTGTTTTGCCTGAAGAGAAGTTTCAAACCATTACGGGTTTTGGAGGCTCATTTACAGAATCTTCCGCGTACTTGCTAAATAAAATAAGTAAGAAAAATAGAGATACCATTATAGAAGCGTATTTCGGAGAATCTGGTGCTAAATATTCATTGACAAGAACGCACATGAATTCTTGTGATTTTTCATTAAATCAGTATTCTTATGCACCAGTTGCAGGCGATATGGAGTTGAAACACTTTTCTATTCAAGAAGATAAAGACGACATTATTCCGATGATTAAAGATGCGATGGCAGTTTCTAAAGACGGATTTAAAATACTTTCTTCCCCATGGACAGCGGCTCCT
>JBLHIE010000034.1:0-14753 GCA_047614925.1 Arenicella sp. | reverse complement strand
CCACAATTTCTAAACCTGCGTAATTGCTATATAGAGAGGAGAAGACGGGCCGACTAATGTCTATTCCTAAACGCAAACCATAATTGGTTTTATACACAAGCGTATCTTTCACTTTTGTAAAAGTGCTGTCTTTTAATTGTTCTTGAGAAAAGTTTTCAGCAATCACAAAAAACAAACAAATGCTAATGAAATATTTGTACATGCGCTTCGCTTTGGTCATCTAAATTAATAACGGTTGTTGGTGTAAAATCTGTTATCCAACTATTGGTGTCTGAGGAAAAGGTTAAATTATTAAAAACAACTTTAAAACCACAAGATCTAGATACAAATTCTTCCTTAGTATTATACGATATTGTAAAGGTTGCAATTTTATTATCTATCGTTGCGCCATCAGCATCGTTTTTCTTTAAAGTGTAAACAGTTGCTGTTTTTAAAGAATTTAAAGGAATGGATATGCTATTAACTGTTTTATTTGTAAAAAGGCTGTCTGCTCTGTCTTCTGAAACGATAGAAAATCGCTGTACATTTTTTAAAGTCTCTCTATTTGTATCGTCATAAAAAGCTATGATTAATTTTGACGTAACCGGATTTTCTATACAGAAATCATCTTTTTCGCAGGCGGAAATGATACCAATAAAAAAAACTAAAAGTAAAATGCGTTCCTTCACAGTTCAAATATAAGAATTAGATTGATTTTATTGAATTATTCTTCTTCAACTTCTACAATTTTGTTAATTGCAGCTGCCAATTTAAAATCTAAATCTGTAACTCCATCTGCATCATGTGTTGTTAAAGTAATGTCTAAAGTATTATAAACATTTGTCCATTCTGGGTGGTGATTTAAAGCTTCACACTCAAAAGCAATTCTATTCATTGCAGACATACAATCTTTAAAATTGTCGAATTCAAAATCTGTATGCAGGGCATTATCGTAGTATTCCCATTCTAATAATTTTTCTAATTTAGATGCAATGGCTGTTTCAGATAGTTTAATCATCATTGTATTTTTTTTGTTAAATTGTTTATTTCTTGATGTCCTTAATTGTGTATTGTTTAACGAGTTCAAGCTATTTGTGATTTTTCTCGTTGCGCTGTCTTGCTAAAATAGTTTCATTTTGAGAAATACAATCTAATTTTTAATAAATTTGGACTTTATTTAACTTTTCTCAAATAAAACTATGGTCTCAATATGGGCTGTATGCGGAAATTGATCTACCAAACTTATTTTTTTTAGTAAATATCCTGCTTCTTTTAACAAGGCTGTGTCTCTTGCTTGTGTTGCAGGATTACAAGAAACATAGACCATTCTGTCTGCATTTAATTTGATTATTTTATGCAATGTTTTGGGTGCAATTCCTGCCCTTGCAGGGTCTAAAATAATGGTTTTTATTTTATTTTCATATTCTGGGTGTGCAGTTAGAAACTTTCCTACATCTGCAGCGTAAAATTGTACGCCATCAATGTTATTTCTTTTGGCATTTTTCTCTGCATCTTCAATAGCCGAAGCTACAATATCTACCCCAACAATTTGTGCATTTTCACTTTTAGAAGCTACAATTTGACCGATGGTTCCTGTACCACAGAACAAATCCATTACCACCGTATTGTCTACTTTAGATTTGTCTTCTAAAACGTATTCTACTACTTTATTATAAAGTTTTTCTGCACATTTAGGGTTCGTTTGAAAAAAGCTCTTCATACTTATTTCAAAGTCCAAACCTAATAGTTCCTCTACAATTTTATCTTTTCCGTATACTAAATCGATACTTCCAGAAGTTGCAACGGTTCTATCACCTGTTTCGTCATTAATAGTATGCAACAAACCAGCCAAACGTTCTCCAAAAATACCTTTTAGAAAGCTGGCAAAATTCTCTAAATCGAACTGGTTTAAATTGGGAGAAGTGGTTACTAAATTACACAATAACTCGTCTGTTTTAAAAGACTTACGCACTACAAAATAACGAAAGAATCCTTCTCTTTTTGGTCCATGCCAGGGATCTAAGCCTGTTTTGATACAGTATTCTTTGATATTTTTTAGATTGTCTTCCATTTGTTTGTCAAACAAACCAGAATCCTTATTTAAATCATCTCCCATCCACCAAACACCACGTCTTTTAAAACCTAAGGTAAATTCATCTTTATCTCTTTTTGTAACGCTATCATACCCAATTGCAGAGAACCCATATTCCATTTTATTTCTGTAATGAAATACGTTTGGCGAAGTAACAAATTCGTCAAATAAATCGGCTATATTTTCTACTTTTCCTATTTTTTTAAAGAGTGATAAGGTACTTTCCTTTTTATATTTATGTTGTAATTCTATTGGTAATTGAATGTAAGGCGCACCAGGAATGTCTTGATACGGAACTTCAACTTCATCTTCAGAAGGTTCTAAAACATCTATTAATTTTGCTTCTGCATAATTCTTGCTCGATTTATTAATTTGAGCTTTTACCAATTGACCAGGTAAGGTATTTGGTATAAAAACAACAAAACTTCCTTCTTCTGAATGAATTCTTGCAATTCCCTTTCCTCCAAAAGCGTAACCTTCAACTTTTAATTCTAAAACTTGATTCTTTTTTACAAATTTGTTGCGTTCTCTGCGTGGCATTTTCAATTATTTTAGATTGCAAAATTAGGAAAAGAAAAGGAGAGGGGTGTGTTTTTTTAGATTATTTAGAAGAAAAGAGCTTATCCGATTTTAAAACCTGTATGGCTTGAAAGATCTATTCGTTTTTTTAATGACTTGTCCTTGTAGACTGGCAATTTGCGTTAGTGATTGAATGGTTTGTTTGAGCTCTTTTTTAGAGAGGTTGGTCATTGCGAGGAACGAAGCAATCTTTTCTTAATAAGCAGATTGTCTTAGACAAGTAAAAAAATATTTGTAAGGCCAAAACTAAAAAAAGCGAGTAGTGAAAGCACGACCTTTAGGAAACGCCCAAATAATTTTTATTTCAAGTTATTATTTCACTACTTTTGTAAAACTTCGGGGATGATTTCTTTCCCACGCTGAATTTTCGGAACTTCGAAAGGATAAAGGTAGAACAGGAATGGTTATTTAATTATAAACATTTTAAAAATAGAAGAATGGCTGTTTTAAACAAATTAACATCGCAAGAAGCGATAGCATTAGAGAACAAACACGGGGCACACAATTATCATCCACTTCCAGTGGTTTTGAGCAAAGGTGAAGGCGTACATGTTTGGGATGTGGAAGGAAAAAAATATTACGATTTCTTGTCAGCGTACTCCGCTGTAAATCAAGGACATTGCCATCCGAAGATTGTAGATGCAATGACAAAACAAGCACAAACATTGAGTTTAACATCGAGAGCGTTTCACAATGATATGTTGGGGCAATATGAGAAATTTGCAACAGAATATTTTGGCTTTGACAAGTTGTTGCCAATGAATACAGGTGCAGAAGCGGTAGAAACTGCTTTAAAAATTGCAAGAAAATGGGCATACGAAGTAAAGGGAATTGAGGAAAATAAAGCGGAAATAATTGTTTGTGAAAACAACTTTCACGGAAGAACAACCACTATTATTTCTTTTTCTAATGATGAAGTTGCTAGAAAGAATTTTGGACCGTATACAAACGGATTTATTAAAATTGAATACGATAATTTACAAGCTTTAAAGGAAACTTTAGAAAGCAGTAAAAATATTGCCGCATTTTTAGTGGAACCTATACAAGGTGAAGCAGGTGTTTTTGTACCTTCAGATGGCTATTTATCTACAGCAAAAGATATGTGTGCAGCGCACAACGTATTATTTATTGCAGATGAAGTACAAACAGGTATTGCAAGAACAGGACGTTTGTTAGCAACTTGCGGCAATTGTGCCTGCCCAGAGAAAAATTGTTCAGGAACCCCAGAAACAAAACCAGATATTTTAATTTTAGGGAAAGCCTTAAGTGGTGGCGCATATCCTGTTTCTGCAGTTTTAGCAAATGATGCTGTGATGAATGTAATTGGCCCTGGAAACCACGGATCAACATTTGGAGGTAATCCAATTGCGGCTGCAGTGGCAATGGCTGCTTTAGAAGTTGTTGCGGATGAAGAGTTGGCGATAAACGCAGACAAATTAGGAAATATCTTTAGAGACGAACTAACTGAGTTTTGTAAAACAAATGATTTAGTAAAATCGATTAGAGGTAAAGGCTTATTAAACGCAATTTTAATAAACGATACTGAAGACAGTTCTACGGCTTGGGATATCTGTATGAAGTTAAGAGACAATGGTTTGTTAGCAAAACCAACGCATGGAAATATTATTCGTTTTGCACCGCCTTTAGTAATGACGGAAGCGCAATTGATGGATTGTATTGCGATTATTAAGAACACAATTTCAGATTTTAAGAAATAAATTTTATCAGTATTTAAAAGCCACAAATATAAATTTGTGGCTTTTTTTTTGTCCAAATTTAAAATTGACTATTTTTGAAATTCAGAAACAACGAAACAAACAACTATGCAGAACGCAATTACAGAGTTAGAGCAGCTTACGATAACAAGTACAGCGAAAGGGTTTTTAAAGGAAACTGCAAAATGGTGCAAGTTCTTATCAGTTTTAGGCTTTGTAGGTTTGGGTTTGTTATTTTTAAGTAGTTTTTTTATCAGCAGTGTTTATAGCAACATGCCACAAGCTGCAGCAATGCCTTTTAATTTGGGAATTGTAATGACGGTTGTTTATATTTTAATAATCGCTATTTATATTTTTCCGCTTTATTATTTATATCAATTTTCTTTGAAGTTGAAAAAAGCATTACTTTCTAAAGATGATAAAATCTTAGCTGATGCTTTTGAAATGCTAAAATCTCATTATAAATTTATTGGAGTTTTTACAATTATCATGTTGTCAATTTACATTTTAGCAGGAATTTTAGGTATAATGGGTATCCTAGCTTAAGAATAACACCACACTATAGAATACAAAATGATCGCATTTTACTTTCGTTTTTTATTTTAAATTCTTCTTTTGGGTGTTATTTAAAACGCATTAGGTTCTATAAATTTTGTTTTTTTGTTTAAAAGTAGGTAAATCTGTGTTTTTCAATCTATATTTCAGTAAATTGTGTTGAAAAACAACTAAAAAATGAAGAAATTATACACCACATCCATTATTTTAAGTCTTATTTTTGCAATCGCTTGTAAAAATGATCCAATGAAAAATATAGATGCAAAAGCACCTACAGCAGAGAAACAACCAATTACATTAGAAAAACACGGAGACGTTAGAATAGATAACTATTTCTGGATGCGTCTGACTGATGAACAGAAACTTGGAGACGTAAAGGATGTGCAAACTCAAAAAGTAATTAACTATTTAGAGGAAGAAAATACCTACCACGATAAAGTTACTGAGTTTTCAAAGAATTTTGAAGAGACTTTGTTTCAAGAAATGAAAGGTAGAATTAAAGAAGACGATGCTTCTGTACCTTATAAAGAAAACGGTTATTTTTATATTACACGCTTTGAGAAAGGAATGCAATATCCTATATATAGTAGAAAGAAAGATAATTTAGACGCAGATGAACAAGTGATGTTTAATGTGAATGAAATGGCCAAAGATTATGATTATTTTCAATTAGGAGGTTTAAATATTTCTAACGATAATAAACTGGCTGTTTTTGCAACAGATACTGTGAGTAGAAGACAATATTTCTTGCGTATAAAGAATTTAGAAACTGGTGAAATTTATAAAGACATTATAGAAAATTCTACAGGTGGCTCTGTTTGGGCAAATGATAATAAAACTATTTTTTATACGAAGAAAGATCCAACAACTTTAAGAAGTGAGAAGATTTACAGACATGTTTTAGGAACACCCACTTCGGATGATGTGGAAGTTTTTCATGAACAAGATGAGACTTTTGGAACGTATGTTACCAAATCAAAATCTAATAAATATATCATTATAGGTTCTTACAGTACAGTTTCTACCGAAGCACAGTTTTTAGACGCAGACAATCCTACAGGAGAATTTACAATGTTGCAAGCTCGTGAGCGCGATTTAGAATACAGTGTTTCTCATTTTGAAGATGATTTTTATTTGTTAACGAATAAAGACAATGCGACCAATTTTAAGTTGATGAAAACGCCGGTCTCTAAAACGGCAAAAGAAAATTGGACAGATGTAATTCCGCATCGAGAAGATACTTTATTAGAAGATTTTTCAATATTTAAAGAATATTTAGTTTTAGAAGAACGTGCAGATGGTTTAAATAAAGTTCGTATTAAACGTTGGGACAAAACAGCAGATTATTATTTACCTTTTAATGAAGAAACCTATTCTGTGGGCGTGTATTCAAATCCGGATTTTGATACGCAAGTGATTCGGTATTCGTACAATTCGATGACTACTCCTGCATCTGTAGTTGATTTTAATATGAGTAGTCAATCGAAAGAAATCAAAAAAGAGCAAGAGGTTTTAGGAGGCAAATTCAACAAGGAAAACTATAAAAGTAAACGTGTTTGGGCAACTGCGAGAGATGGGGAGAAAGTAGCTATTTCTTTAGTATATCATAAAGATACCAAGCTAGATGAAAACACACCATTATTGCAATATGCTTACGGTTCTTATGGTTATACCATTCCAGATGGCTTCTCTACCACCCGTTTAAGTTTATTAGACAGGGGTTTTGTGTATGCTTTGGCGCACATTCGTGGAAGTGAGTATTTGGGAAGAAATTGGTATGAAGATGGAAAAATGTTGAATAAAAAGAACACATTTACAGATTTTGTAGACTGTTCTAAATATTTAATTGATAATAACTATACGTCTGCCAAGCATTTATATGCAATGGGGGGTTCTGCTGGTGGTTTATTAATGGGGGCGATTGTAAATATGAACCCTGAGTTGTATAACGGAATTATTGCAGCAGTGCCATTTGTAGATGTTATTTCTACAATGATAGATGACTCTATTCCTTTAACAACTGGAGAATATGACGAATGGGGAAATCCGAATGATAAAGAATATTACGACTATATAAAGTCATATTCACCTTATGATCAAGTAGTACCAAAAGCTTATCCAAATATGTTAGTAACTACGGGTTATCATGACTCTCAAGTACAATATTGGGAACCTGCAAAATGGGTTGCAAAATTACGCGAGTTAAAAACAGACGACAATCTGCTATTGTTAAGAACGAATATGGAAGCTGGTCACGGCGGTGCATCTGGACGGTTTGATGCTTTAAAAGAGACCGCAAAAGATTATACATTCTTTTTAGCATTAGAGAATAAATTAGATCCAGATTTAATTAAGCCTTAGAATCAATTTTATATTTCACTTCGAAAATGTATTTTTGTAATCTATAAAAAATAGTATTGTACAGTATTTCAATTTCACAAGATTGCCTTATTTCAAATGAGATAATCTTGTGAAATTATTACGTGATAATGGTTGCCTATTAAAGAATAATGACGAAAAACAGCGGAATTCATAATAGTATTTTAGAATTAGTAGGAGAAACACCACTAATTAAACTTCAGACCATCACAAAAGATTTAAAAGGCTCTTATTTTGCAAAAGTAGAGGCTTTTAATCCAGGTCTTTCTTCAAAAGATAGAATTGCATTGCACATTATTAATGATGCAGAAAAGAAAGGAATTCTTAAAAAAGGGGCAACTATAGTAGAGACTACCTCTGGAAATACAGGGTATAGTTTGGCGATGATAAGTCTTGTAAAGGGCTATAAGTGCATTTTAGCGGTTAGTGATAAATCTTCTCAAGATAAGATAGATCTGCTAAAAACAATGGGAGCAGAAGTGCATGTGTGTCCTGCAAATGTTCCTGCAGACGACCCAAGGTCTTATTATGAAGTTGCAAAAACAATTCATAAAAAAACAATAAACTCTGTATATATCAATCAGTATTTTAATGAATTAAATATTGAAGCGCATTACAGAACTACGGGTCCAGAAATCTGGAATCAAACAGCGGGTAAAGTCACACATTTAGTAGTCGCAAGTGGAACTGGAGGAACGATTTCTGGAACCGGAAAATATTTAAAAGAGCAAAATCCGAATATTAAAGTTTTGGGTGTAGATGCTTTTGGATCTGTATTAAAAAAATATCACGAAACGGGCGAGTTTGATACCAATGAAATTAAACCTTATAAAATTGAAGGTTTAGGAAAAACATTAATTCCTACTGCAACAGATTTTGATGTGATAGATATTTACGAAAAAGTAACTGATAAAGATGCTGCGTTTGCGGCTAGAGAAATTGTACAAAAAGAGGGCATGTTTTTGGGGTATACAAGTGGCGCTGTTATTCAAGCTACAAGACAATACAACGATTTAAAAATGTTTGATGAAAACAGCTTTGTTGTCCTAATTTTCCCAGACCACGGTTCGCGATACATGAATAAAATTTATAGTGATTCTTGGATGAAAGCGCAAGGTTTCTTTGATTAAACAAGCAAGCTTTTCTATAGCCACCTAAATTGCATAAAAAATTAAATTTAGCTAACTTTGCAATCTGCAAAAATAAACGATATGATGACGACAGATTTATTTGATAGAATAGTAAAAGATAAAGGCCCTTTAGGTAAATGGGCAGATAAAGCTGAAGGATATTACGTATTTCCTAAATTAGAAGGTCCAATTTCTAATAGAATGTCTTTTAATGGTAAAAAGGTAATAACTTGGAGTATAAACGATTATTTAGGATTGGCAAATCATCCAGAGGTTTTAAAAGTGGACGGAGAAGCTGCTTTAGAACACGGAATGGCATATCCAATGGGTGCTAGAATGATGTCTGGACACACCCCTTTTCACGAACAACTAGAGCGGGAATGTGCCGATTTTGTAGCTAAAGAAAATGCCTATTTGTTAAACTTCGGATACCAAGGAATCATGTCTGCAATAGACGCTTTGGTGACTAAAAATGATATTATTGTCTATGACATGGACACCCATGCTTGTATTATAGATGGTGTTCGTTTGCACTCTGGAAAGCGTTTTGTATACCGTCATAACGATATGGAAAGTTTTGAAAAAAATATAAAGCGTGCCGCTAGAATGGCAGAAAAAACAGGTGGAGGAATTTTAGTAATTTCTGAAGGAGTTTTTGGAATGCGAGGAGAGCAAGGACGGCTAAAAGAAATTATAGCTTTTAAAGAAGAATATAACTTTAGATTATTGGTTGATGATGCTCATGGTTTCGGAACTTTAGGAAAAGACGGAAGAGGAACCGGTTTTGAACAAGGTATACAAGACGATATTGATGTATATTTTGCAACATTTGCAAAATCTATGGCTGGTATTGGCGCTTTTTTAGCAGGTAATAAAGATGTAATTCAATATTTACAATACAACATGCGTTCTCAAACGTTTGCAAAATCGTTGCCAATGGCAATGGTGAAAGGAGCGCTAAAACGTTTAGACATGTTGCGTACAATGCCAGAATTAAAAGAAAAATTGTGGGCGAACACCAATGCATTACAATCTGGTTTGCGTGCTGCTGGATTTGATTTAGGAACCACCCAAACGTGCATTACGCCGGTTTTCCTAAAAGGAGAAATTCCTGAGGCAATGGCAATGGTGAATGATTTAAGAGAAAATCATGGAATTTTTTGCTCTATTGTTGTGTATCCAGTAATTCCTAAAGGATTAATTATTTTAAGATTGATACCAACAACCACGCACACAAAAGAAGATATAGATGAGACTATTACTGCTTTTTCGGCAATTAGGGTGTTGTTAGAAAATGGTACTTACAAGAAGGTAGCAGCTACAATTGTGTAATTTTCTGAAGATATTTGAATATTAAAAACTGAGCTTTATGCTCAGTTTTTTTTTAAATTAAAACATAAAATTAAACAAATAGCGAGAAATTGATAAAATTTATATTTTAATTGTTTTTTTTGATTGGTTGATTACTTTAATTACGAATAAAAGTAAGATCTTTGCACTCAATTAATAAAGACATGACTTTTATTCAATCACATCATCATCATCATTTTCACAATTGCAGTCAGGCGATTTAAAAATGTATTGAATAAAATCAAAATATTTATAAACCCGTTTGAGCAAATCAAACGGGTTTTTTTAATTTAAAGCCGTATTTGTTCAAGCATCAAATAAAACGAAAATGAGTAATTTAAGAATTGCAGTACAAAAATCAGGAAGATTAAATGAAGATTCAATGAGAATCTTAAAAGATATTGGTATTTCGATAGACAATGGTATCGATCAATTAAAAGCAGAAGCAAGAAATTTTCCAGTAGAAGTTTTCTATTTAAGAAACGGAGATATTCCCCAGTATTTAAGAGATGGAGTGGTAGATGCAGCCATTATAGGTGAAAATATTTTAATAGAAAAAGGAAGCGATTTAGAGTTTGTAGAACGTTTAGGTTTTTCGAAATGTAAAGTTTCTATAGCAGTACCTAAAGAGTCTAAAGCGAATTCTTTAAAAGACTTGGCAGGAAAAAGAATTGCAACCTCATACCCTGAAACTGTAAAAAAGTTTTTAAAGGAACAAAATATAGAAGCACAATTACACAGCATTAGTGGCTCTGTAGAGATTGCACCTAATATTGGATTGGCAGACGGAATTTGTGACATCGTTTCTAGTGGAAGTACACTGTTTAAAAACGGATTAAAAGAAATTGAAGTTTTATTGCAATCGGAGGCTGTCTTGGCCGTTTCTCCCTTAATTTCTGAAGAAAGAAGATCCATTTTAAATAAAATTCAATTTAGAATTCAATCGGTTTTAAAAGGAAGAGATTCTAAGTATGTATTGTTAAATGCACCAAATGACAAGTTAGAAGCTATTTTAAATTTATTACCAGGAATGCGAAGTCCTACTGTTTTGCCATTGGCAGAAAAAGGATGGAGCTCTGTGCATACTGTAATTTCTAAAAACCAATTTTGGGAAATCATAGACGGATTAAAAGAAAATGGTGCTGAAGGTATTTTAGTTTGTCCTATTGAAAAAATGGTATTATAGTGTCACTTTCCTTCTAGGTTTTCAAAACCTAGGAGGAATATATAAGATTAAAATAATAACCCAAACGGGTTAAAAACGCTGAAGAAGAGATATTAAAATGAAAAAAATTATAAATCCGCTCAAAGAAAATTGGTCTAAAATCTTAAAAAGACCTACAAAATCAGTTGATGCAATTGAAGGAACTGTAAACGAAGTTTTTACTGATATTCAAAAAAATGGTGACAGTGCAATTGCAAAATATACCAAAAAATTTGATGGTGTTTCTTTAGAAAACAACTTAGTTTCAGCGGCAGAAATTAAAGAAGCAATTACTTTAGTTTCAGAAGAATTAAAAGGCGCCATTAATTTCGCAAAAGAAAATATTACCAAGTTTCATATTGCGCAAAAAACAATGAAAGTGTTTGTAGAGACTACAAACGGTATTTCTTGTTGGCAAGAAAAAAGACCCATTCAAAAAGTAGGATTGTACATTCCAGGCGGAACTGCGCCTCTATTTTCTACGGTTTTAATGTTAGCTGTTCCTGCTCAAATTGCGGGTTGTAAAGAAATAGTTTTGTGTTCTCCACCTAATAAAGAAGGTAAAATTCACCCAGCAATTTTGTACACTGCAAATTTATGCGGTGTTACCAAAATTTTAAAAGTTGGAGGAATCCAAGCAATTGCAGGCTATACATTCGGTACAGAAACCATTCCGCAGGTATATAAAATATTTGGTCCTGGAAATCAGTTTGTAACCGTTGCAAAACAGTTGGCAACTAAATACGGAGTGGCAATAGACATGCCAGCCGGCCCAAGTGAATTGTTAATTGTTGCAGATGACAGTGCAAATGCAAGCTATGTAGCATCTGATTTATTAAGTCAGGCAGAACACGGTGTGGATTCTCAGGTTATTTTGGTTTCTACATCAAAAAAACTAATTGCTGAAGTTTCAGTAGAAATAGAGAAACAAATTTTGGCCTTGCCAAGAATAGAAATTGCTCAAAAAGCGATTGCAAATTCCAAATCCATTTTTGTTGAAAATGATGCAATCGCTTTAGATTTAATCAATGAGTATGGTCCCGAACACTTTATTGTTTGTACAAATGACAATGCATATTATGTAGACAATATAGAAAATGCAGGTTCAGTTTTTATAGGAAATTATACACCTGAGAGCGCAGGAGACTACGCATCGGGAACGAATCATACATTGCCAACAAACGGATTTTCAAAATCGTATTCTGGTGTGAACTTAGACAGTTTTACCAAGGCTATTACTTTTCAGGAAATTTCGAAAGAAGGCATTCAAAATATTGGAAGTGCCATAGAAATTATGGCAGCAACAGAAGGTTTGTTTGCACATAAAAATGCGGTTACTTTAAGGTTGAATGATTTAAAAGAATAGGAGTTGTCTATCCGAAAGTTAATTTCATTCAAAATATATTTTGAATGAAATTAACTAGCAAAGCCAGTAAAAAAGAGTCTTAAAATCAGATTTTTCAATCGTTTAAAAAAGCGCATTTCGAAATAACAATAGGAGTAAATAATTAAGAATGTAAAAGTTTTTATAGAAATGAAAACAAAATTCAACATAAATAACCTTATTAGAGAAAATATAAAATCTCTAAAAGGGTATTCATCGGCAAGAGATGAGTATAAAGACGCAACTACCAGTGAAATGGTGTTCTTAGACGCGAATGAGAATCCGTTTGAAAGTGGCGTAAACAGGTATCCAGATCCGCAGCAAAATAACGTCAAAGAGTTACTTTCTGATATTAAAAAAATTGACAAAAAAAACATTCTTTTAGGAAATGGAAGTGATGAAGTTTTAGATTTAATTTTTAGAGCTTTCTGTGAACCAAATAAAGACAATATTATTACGTTACCGCCTACCTATGGAATGTATTCCGTTTTGGCAAATATCAATGCGATAGAAAATAAAGAGGTTTTATTAACAGCAACCTATCAACCCAAAGTAGGGCAAATATTAAAGGAAGTAAATAAAAACACTAAGATTTTGTTTCTGTGTTCTCCAAACAATCCCTCAGGAAACAGCTTTACCAATGAAATAGTTGAAGAATTATTGATAAAGTTCAATGGTTTGGTTGTAATTGATGAAGCATATATCGATTTTTCAGAGGAAAGCAGTTGGTTAGAGAGGTTAGCACAATTCCCTAATTTAGTCATTACACAAACCTTATCCAAAGCATACGGTTTGGCCGGAATTAGATTGGGCGTTTGTTATGCTTCCAAAGAAATAATTAAGGTTTTAAACAGTATAAAACCACCATACAACGTAAACGAGTTAACACAGCAAAAAGCAGTTGATAGGTTGCGCAATATGAAGGCAGTTGAAAAAGAAGTTGCCGAAATTATTTCTCAAAGAGATATTCTAATTAAAGATTTAAAAAAGATTTCCTTTATTAAAGTAATCTATCCTTCAGATTGTAATTTTGTATTGGTAAAAGTTGACGATGCCAATAATAGATATAACCAGTTAATAAAAAAAGGCATTGTAATTCGCAATAGAACTACACAGCCTTTATGCGAAAATTGTTTGCGTTTTACCATTGGAACAATTTCGGAAAATAAAAAATTAATTAAAGCATTAGAAACAATTCAGCTTTAGCCTTTCGCTAAAAATTGAAAACCAAGAGCCAAAACTACAAAATGAAAAAAGTATTATTTATAGACAGAGATGGAACCTTAGTTTTAGAACCACCAGTTGATTATCAATTAGATAGTTTAGAGAAGTTGGAGTTTTATCCGAAAGTATTTCAATACATGGCAAAAATAGCCTTAGAATTGGATTATGAATTGGTGATGGTTACCAATCAAGATGGCTTGGGAACAGACTCTTTTCCTGAAGATACTTTTTGGCCGGCACAAAACAAAGTAATTTCAGCTTTTGAAAAAGAGGGTGTTATTTTCTCTGAAATTCTTATTGATAAAAGTTTTCCCCATGAAAATGCAGCGACAAGAAAACCCAGAACGGGCTTATTAACCAAGTATTTTTCTAAGGAATATGATTTAGAAAATTCCTTTGTTTTAGGGGATCGAATTACGGACATGGAGCTGGCAAAGAATTTGGGAGCAAAAGGGATTTATTTAGCAGAGAATTCGGAATTAGGTGCAGAAGAAATAGAAACTTCAAAACAAGAAATTTTAGATTGTATTGCACTCACAAGTACAGATTGGTCTGCAATTTATGACTTTCTTAAATTAGAAGATAGAGTTACAGAAATTACTAGAAACACGAACGAAACGAAGATTTATATCAAACTAAATTTAGACGGTTCTGGTAAAAATGATATTGCTACAGGGTTGTCGTTTTTTGACCACATGTTAGATCAAATTGGCAGACATGGAAATATGGATTTAACTATTAAAGTGGATGGTGATTTAGAAGTTGATGAGCACCACACGATAGAGGATACCATGATTGCTTTTGGAGAATTATTTAATAAGGCGCTAGGAAATAAATTAGGTATTGAAAGATATGGTTTCTGCCTGCCAATGGACGATTGTTTGGCGCAAGTTGCGGTAGATTTTGGCGGTAGAAACTGGTTGGAATGGGATGCCGATTTTAAAAGAGAAAAAATAGGAGACATGCCAACAGAAATGTTTTTTCACTTGTTTAAATCTTTTACAGACGGTGCTAAATGCAATTTAAATATCAAAGCAGAAGGAACCAACGAACATCATAAAATTGAAGGAATTTTTAAAGCCTTTGCAAAAGCAATGAAAATGGCCGTAAAAAGAGATTCAAACAAGATGTTTTTACCAAGTACAAAAGGGGTTCTTTAAAT
>JBLHIE010000033.1:0-15296 GCA_047614925.1 Arenicella sp. | reverse complement strand
TACAAACTTTTCTCTTGCTAAAAATAAATCAAGGATAAATTACAAATTTTTGTGTTCATTTAATATTACTTGTTAAATGGCTTTTTCATTGCTAAAAATATTTTTAGACTGGTACTTATAAATAAGAGAATTTATGAATGATCTAAAACTAAAAGATGACTCCTTTTAATATTATAAATATCGCTCCCTAAAATATATTATATAAATAAGGCTAAACTTTTTCGATCGTTTAGCTTTTCTAAACTAAACGAATTAGAATCTCATCTTGTGTTATAAATTAAGAAAATCACTTATTGAATGACTCTATCTTTTTAAATACATTAGCTATATAGTATTTATCAAACATTTAAACATAATAATATTTAATTCTTTAAATTCATCCCCAATGAAAAAAATACAAGAAAATTTCAAGGTTTTTAAAGATGTTAAAATCGATTTTTACTTTCTTTCATTTAAATTAATAATTTTTACGATTAGTTTAACATTTTTAGTAGAATCAATCTTTTAGCAATTTAATTATATTTTTTATTTGAAAGCACCAAGAATATCAATTTTCTTGGTGCTTTCTTTTGTAAAAAAAAAACAACTATGGGAAAAGGCATATTTAAATAACTTTATCAGAGTTATTTTTCAATTATCAAAATATAAGAGGTTAAGTGCTAAAGTCATTGGGTTTTATGAGTACAGATAAATGATAATTTTATTTAGAGGATAACATTTTTGGGGTGGCAACCGTTCTAAAACCTACATGGTCTGAACCAGAATCTATCGCAACTCCCATTTTTGCAGAAATCCTAAAACTAGCACAATAAGAAGCATGGCATAAAAAAGAACCACCTTTCATTACATGTTCTGTTTGATAAGGATTATTTGGGTTATGCGTCTTGCTTGCGCCTTTAGGGTTTAGGAGGGGTTTAGAAATGTCTAACTCGCTGTAGTGTTTTACATTGAATAAATCGGCTGTAATTTCCCAAACATTACCTGTCATGTCATAGATACCAATGCTATTTGGTAGGTACGATTTGACAGGAGAGATGAATTCAAATCCGTCTATAGATTCATTTTTTGTTGGAAAAACACCTTGCCAAGTATTGGCATTTGAGTTTAAAATTGTGGTGTTATTTCCCCAAGTAAAAATAGCATCAGTATTTGTGCCTTGTGCTGCAGATTCCCATTCAGACTCCGTAGGCAATCTTCTGTTAGACCATTTGCAATAGGCAATGACATCTTCTAAAGCAATATGAACAACAGGTAAATATTCTTTATTTTCTATGGTCGAATCTGGACCTTCAGGATGTCTCCAATTTGCGCCAATTTTCCATGTCCACCATTGTCCATAGTTATTCATGTTTACAACAGTATTTACATTTTTATTAAAAATTAAACTTCCAGGTTGTAAAATTGAATCATCCGGTTTTAGTGTATTCGCAGGAAGTTGTGTTTTCATTTCTTCCCAATCGATTTTTCTCTCTGCAACTGTAATATACTTTGTTGCATCAATAAACTTTTTAAACTGTTTGTTTGTCACTTCAGTTATATCAATGTAAAAACCGTCTACGGTAACTTTATGAGCAGGTTTTTCTCTTGACATTGCATATGTATCAGTATCTTTTGCACCTTGCAAAAAGGTTTTTCCTTCAACCCAAATCATTCCTTTAGGTGTTTTTATATCTGATGCGTATTTGGGTAATATAGATTCAGCTTTTTCTTTTTTACAACTATAAATCGTTAAGGAAACTAAAAAAATGAAGAGAAAAGGTATTTGAAATATATTTTTATGGTACATAAAGAAGTTTATTGATTTTATTTACTTTCAAAGATAATACTTTATTAAGTTTTTTATCTTGTGAGAACGAGGCTAGTCGTCTAAACTTTAGTATTGATTGTAAAAAATTACTAAGATTTTTATCCTTTATACCCTTGCATTTATATTTTCTTTAAAAGAATATTACAGATATTTAAATGGAATCTAATATAAGCTGAATTTTATATAATATAGTTAGTTGATTTTGAAAATTCCGTAAAATTTTTTAATAATATTTGTATATATCAATATAATCTTTATTTAGTATTCTAATTAAAAAGATTAAGATGTTAAATAACATTTGGACACGTTTCTATTTTTACTTTTATTTTCACAATTAAAGGAGAGGCTTTGTATTTGATATTATTTTTTATAAATAAATAAAACAATGGCCATACAAGGAGCAGAGGGCTCAAACCATCATAAAGTTGCGCATGCCTTTTATGGTAAATCCATTCAATTAAAAGAATGCATGTCTTTTGACGCTTTGGTAGATAGTTTATTAGACAATTCGGCAGCCTTAGGTATCATGGCAATAGAGAATACAATTGCAGGTTCTATTATTCCTAACTAAACATTAATAGATACAAATAACCTTTATATTGTTGGTGAAAAATACTTAAATATTCACCACCATTTAATGGTATTAAGAGGTCAGGATATTAAAGAAGTTTGGTCGCATCCAATGGCACTATTACAATGCAAAGAATTCTTTAAAAAATACCTGCATGTAAAATTAGTTGAAGATATTAATACAGCAGAAGTAGCGAAGCGAATTTCTAAACAAAACTTAGTGGACATTGCAGCAATCACTCCAAAAATAGCGGTAGAAATTTTTGGTTTATCCATTATTAAAGATGAAATTCAAACAATTAAAGAAAATGTTACACGATTTGTAATTGTGCAAACAAAAGCTCCAACCAACGGAATTGATCAAATTAACAAAGCGTATTTAAAATTTCAATTAGATCACAAAAGAGGGAGTTTGTTAGCAATTTTAAATGTGTTAAGTGATTGTAAAATGAGTTTAACTAAAATTCTATCTTTGGCAGTGATTGAAACTCCTTGGAAATATTCATTTTTTGTTGATGTAACTTTTGAAGATTATAAAGAATACGAAAAAGTGTAATAAATATTAGAAATAATGGCAGTAAAGTTTAAAATTTTAGGTCCTTATAAAAACGGCAGAAAATAGCGCAGCGAATATGATACTACCAGCAAAAAGATTAGATACCGTGCAAGAATACTATTTCTCTAAGAAAATAAGAGAAGTCAGAAGTTTAGCAGCTGCAGGAAAACCAATTATTAATATGGGAGTCGGGTCTCCAGATTTGCAGCCACCAATAAAAGTTATAGCGGCAATTCAAGGTTGTTTAAGGGACGCAAATGCGCATAAATATCAATCTTATCAAGGTTTGCCAGAATTAAGAAACGCTATTGCTTCTTTTTATAAAAACAAGTTTTCTGTAGATGCGAATCCAGAAAATGAGGTGTTGCCATTAATGGGAAGTAAAGAAGGAATTATGCATATTTCGATGGCTTTTTTAAATGAAGGTGATCAAGTTTTAATTCCAAACCCTGGATACCCAACGTACACTGCAGTTACGAAATTAGTAGGTGCAGAACCCTTTTTTTATAATTGAAATGATGCTTACAATTGGCAACCAACCTTCGAAGAATTAGAAAATCAAGATGTATCTAAGGTGAAAATTATTGGGGTAAATTATCCGCACATGCCCTCAGGAAACAACGCAACTTTAGAAATATTCGAAAAGTTGATTGCATTCGGAAATTAGAAAATAGATTTAAGAGATATCAAGAAATAAAAAATATGCCTTTAAATATGAAAAATCAAAAACCTTATTTTGATAGTCTTCAATAGAATGTTGTTTATATGTAGCCCCTGTATTCAATTACAAATTATTTTAAAAAACTCTTTTTTATTGAATTATAAATATAAGATCCTTGCCAAAGTAATTTCAATATTAGAGAGTAAAAAACTTAATTTAACACCTCTTTTTTGGTCTATTTACAACCGTTTTAAAGATTATTAAATAGTAGTTTTGATTCATAAATAAAAAATATATGAGAACTTTTAATTTTTGTTTATTTTTACTTTTAGTTTTTTTTGTTCAATGTAAAACAAAAGAAATAAAATCTGCAAAAAAAACAGCAAAACCAAATATTATTATCATTCTTACAGATGATCAAGGCTATGGAGATGTTGGTTTTAATGGTAACAAACAATTAAAAACGCCAAATTTAGATCAACTTGCCAAAAATGGGGTTATTTTCACAAACGGATATGCAAGTTACGCCGTGTGCGGCCCAAGTAGAGCTGGTTTAATTACAGGTAGATATCAAGATAGATTTGGCTACAGCAGAAACCCTCTTTTTGCTCCAAAAGACCCAATTATAGGATTGCCTTTAACAGAAGAAACATTAGCAGAAGCCCTAAAAAAAGCAGGATATACAAACATGGCAATTGGCAAATGGCATTTGGGAGCCAATTCAATTTACAGACCATTAAAAAGAGGTTTTGATGAGTTTTTTGGTTTTTTATCTGGTGGTCATAAATACTTTCCTGAACAATTGGTATTGAACAATATTTCAGAAGTTACTTCGCAATTTGATGCTTATAACACTAAACTTTTAAGAAACAATACTCGTATTGAAGAAAAAGAATACTTAACAGATGCTTTTTCTAGAGAGGCTGTCAATTTTGTTAAAAAAAATGCGGACAAACCTTTCTTTTTATATTTGGCTTACAACGCACCACATGCTCCTTTACAAGCGACTGAAAAATATTTATCCCGATATAAACACATAGAAAATAAAGATAGAAAAACCTACAACGCCATGGTCAGTGCTGTTGATGATGGTGTGGGATTGTTATTGGATAAATTAAAAACACTCGGAATTGAAGAAAATACCATCGTTTTTTTCTTATCGGATAATGGAGGAAATAAGTCAAAAGGTGCCTATAATGGTGCATTAAGAGGAGGAAAAGGTTCTTTGTTTGAAGGTGGAGTTAGAGTTCCGTTTGCCATGCAATGGAAAGGCACTGTGCCTCCAAATCAAAAATACGAACATCCAATTATTGCACTCGATATTTTTGCAACTGCAATTAGTCAAGCCAAAGTGACACCTAAAAACTCGATTGATGGAAAAAACTTAATTCCATATTTAACCAAAGAAAATAAAGAAGCACCTCATGAAGAATTGTTTTGGAGAATGTATGATAAAAATTTATTTGCAGTCATTAAAGGAGAAGCAAAACTACATAAAAACATTTCTGGAAAAACTGGATTATACAATTTGAAAAATGATATTTCAGAAAAAAAACTATTAAAAGACAGCATCCTCTCTAAAAAATTACGGGAACTTTATAAGGCTTGGAACGCAAAAAACAAAGCACCTATTTTTGATGGTTTACTAAAAGATAAAGACTACAACATAAAACATCCTGATAGATACAAAAACGTTGAAAAATACTAATATGAATAGCTATTTTAAAGGAAATATTTTACTATTATTTGTTGTTCTTTGCTCATTTCAACAAACAAAAACGACCACTTATTACTTTCACCCAACTTTCGGTAATGATGCGAATTCAGGTACTTCAATTTCAGCGCCTTTTAAGTCTTTGTCAAAAATTAAAAAATTAAAACTTAACCCTGGTGATTCGTTATTGTTGGCTGTAAATGAAACTTTTTTAGATGGTTTAGAATTGAAAGAAATCAACGGAACCAAAAAACAACCTATTGTAGTTTCGGTTTATGGAACAAGATATAAAAATGATAAAGCAATCATCAAAACGCAAGATGCTTTGAATGCAATTTTGGTTAAAAATTCAAATTTTATCGAAATTTCTCATTTAGAAGTTTCTGCAAATCCGTCTAAAAAAAGATTATTAAATCAAAAAAATCAAATGCGTTGTGGCATTTTAGTAAGTGCCACTAATGCTAAAATATACGAACATATTTATTTATCAAACTTAGTTGTGAAAGATGTGTTTTTTGAAGAAAAAGGGTTTTCAAGATCAGCCAAAGAAACAAAATCGGCAAACGGAACGCAAAATTATGGTTGGGGAATTCGTTTTATTACTTCTGGTGCAAATGCGATTCTTAAAAATATAAAAGTAACTCAAAGTTTAGTGCAAAACGTATCTCACACAGGCATCAAATTAACAGCGAGAGGCGAAGATCATGGCATTGTAGATTTCGAAATTTCTAACAACCAAGTTTTTGAAACTGGTGGTCCTGGCATTCAAATGTCTGGAGTTAAAAACGGTCATATTTTTAATAATGTCGTTGATAAACCTGGTAGTACTGATGATTCTAGAAAATGGGGTAGAGGAAGTGGACTTTGGACATGGGGATCAACCAATGTATTAATTGAAAAAAATAGATTTACAAACGCAAATGGTCCCGGAGATTCTGCCGGAGCTCATGTAGATTATAACTGTAGCAATATTGTTTTACAGTATAATTTCAGTGCAAATAACGCAGGTGGCTTTTGCGAAATTTTAGGCAACAATTACAATTGTGCTTATAGATATAACATTAGTATAAACGACGGTTTTAGAGTAAAAGGTTTGAATAATGCTTTTCAAGAAGGTAAAATATTTTGGTTGAGTGGTTACATAGGTAAAGGAAAAAGAAAAGGACCTTTTAATAGTTATTTTTATAACAATACCATTTATGTAAAGGAATCTATTCAAGCAAAAATGGCATTGGCAAAAGAAGCAAAAGGAATTTTAATAGCAAATAATATTTTTCATATTGAGAGTGCTAGTAAAATGGTAAAAGGCGATCAATACAATCCTGAAAAAGACGGTAAATTGTCTATTAAAAACATTTTTTTTGAAAACAATTTGTTTTTACATAAATCTAGTTGGCCAGAAAAAATGACCATTCAAGATGATAAACCTTTATTTGGCGATGCAGCATTTATAAATGCTGGAGGTTTATTTGCCCAAGATTATCTTCCAAAAAATACAGAAGTCATCAAAAATAAAGGAATTATAATTCCTAAAATTACTAATGATTCGATCGGAATTTTTTATGGCTTACATCCTACAAAAGATATTTTAGGAAATACCATTTCAGGTTTACCAGATTTAGGAGCAATTGAACTAAAATAATAATAAAATGAATAAATTATTTAAAAATGTTGCCTTGTATTTTTTTATTTTAAGTTCACCATATGTATTTACACAAACAGATTATCATTTTAGTAATACTGGTGAAGATACGAATGCTGGAAGTGCTTCAAATCCGTTTAAAACTATTTCGAAATTAAATAGCTTGTCTTTGGTTCCTGGGGATAAAATCCTCTTTAAAAAAGGCGATACTTTTATTGGCCAAATAGTAGTTGCTAATTCTGGTATTGAAAACTTACCAATAGTTTTTGATAGCTATAGCGATGGAAATTTACCTATTTTATCGGGTAGTAATGGTGATAATGGAACTGCAGATCCTAGAAGTACAATAAGAATTATTGGCAAAGAATATCTAGAGTTTCATAATTTACAAATAGAAAATGAACGTTTTGATACAGATGGAAACGAATCTAATGATGATAAAGCTTTCGGCATTTATTTTCAAAGCTTTTTAACGTTACCTTCTTCTGAAAATTTTGAAGATAGAAATTTATTCAAACATTTTCGTTTTTCTAATTTACGGTTTCAAAATATTTATGCTATTAGTAGCACAAATACAACTTTTAATAACATCAGAACTTCTGGTTTGTACTTTTTAGATGCTTTTGTAAATGATGTAATTGTTGAAAACTGTTATTTTACAGACATAGAAAGAACAGGTGTTTGGTTAAGAAAATATGCTTCTGATGTTATTATCAGAAATAACAAATTTATAGATATTGGTGGTTCTGGTACTATTTTATCGCAAACTAAAAGAGTATTATATGAAAATAATATAATGCGTTTTACAGGTTCAAAAACAGATGCAAGAATGACAGGAAGAGGCAGTGGAATGTGGGTTTTTGCATCAGACAATGTAGTTGCGCAATACAATATTTCGCAACATGCAAGAGGTGAAGGAGATTCGTCTGGAATGCACGTAGATTATGGTAACACAAATATTCTTTATCAATATAATTATCTAGAAGATTCAGCAGGTGGTTTTTGTGAAACTTTGGGAGATAATGATAATGTTATTTGGAGATACAATATTAGTGTAAATGAGGGAACAGAAGAAGGTGGAGGTAAAAACAAATTACTTTGGGTAAGTGCTTATGCAGGTACAAATAGAAATATCAACAGTAAAAATGTGTTTATCTATAACAATTCTATTTATCAAGGAAAAGATTATAAAAACATAGTTTCTGATGCTAAAATTCAATTTGTTGCAGATGATATCAACTTTATAAATAATATTATTTATTTAGAATCTAGTGCTAAACTTGGAGTTAAAGATTATCAATATAATGTTGGAGTTTCAAATTTTAAAAAAAACCTATTTTTTGGAGGAACTATAGTTTCAGCGTTTAAAAATTTAGATGTATCAAGACTAGAAGTAAACCCACAATTTATAACACCTGGAATAAGACATTTTTCAAGATATAAAATTAAATCTGTTAGTCCAGTTAAAGGAACAGCATATAGTTTTACAGAACCTAATTTTCCTCTTGCTGGAAATGGAATTTTTAGAGACATTACTTCAAAAGCAACCAAAGATATTTTTGGAAATCCTGTAAATCTTCTAGCAACTGCAAATATTGGTGCAGATAATAGTGCTGGTATTGCTTCTGAAATTGTTGATGTATATGAAGCAGAAGCTGCAATGCTAGATGGAGGTGCAAATGAAATCAATTGTACAAATGCCTCCAATAGTAAAGCTGTTAATTTTCAAGGTAATGAAAAATCATTGACATTTAAAGACATCAATGTTACAGAAAGTTCAGCTTATTTAATTACTTTTTATTATGTGAATGCTGTAAAAAGTGATCTAAAAATATCGGTTAATAATAAAGAACCAGAAACAATTCTTTTACCTGCATCAGATGGGTATTGTTTTCAGTCTGGTAATCCAACCTCGTTTTCAGTAGTTAAAAATTTAAATGCTGGTACAAATACGATAAAATTTCAAAACGGAATTTTAGACAAAATCGATGTCGTTTCTATTGAAAAGGCTACATTAAAAACACAAAATAAAATTGTAAATAATAAAAATAAACTATTTTATTTAGAGAAGACATTGCTTAAAGCTTCGGAGAATATCAATATAAAATATTATAATATCGAAGATTTTAAGACGACTAAAGTTTCAGTTTATAATATAAATGGAGCATTATTATTTAGGAAAAAGTTTAATAATAACCAAATAGAAGTAAAAAGTAACCGATTAGGTAAAGGCGTGAAAATAGTTGTTGCAGAAACAGAAGGTTCTGTTTTTGTTAAAAAGATAATTATCTATTAAAAAATATGAAAAAATATATTCTTTTATTTGCAATTGGTGTTTCAGGGATAAGTTTTGGGCAAAATTTAATTTCAAATGGAAATTTCGAATCTAATAAGGACGATTGGGATGGTTTTAATAATCAAGTTTTAAAAGACGATATTACCAACTCTAATGTAGGTAATATAAACAATGGAGAAAGCTCACTGTTTCAAGTATTTTCTGCAGAGGCTGGTAAAACGTATAAAGTGGTTTTTAATTATAGATGGGTAAGTGGTAATGGAAATTACAACATAAATGTTATTGTTAAAAGCG
The DNA here is from genome assembly GCA_047614925.1 of Arenicella sp. Taxonomy (GTDB): domain Bacteria; phylum Bacteroidota; class Bacteroidia; order Flavobacteriales; family Flavobacteriaceae; genus Polaribacter. Next base: position 5,756 of record JBLHIE010000033.1, on the reverse strand, counting down.
GCGAAACTGGTGGTACAGGTTTGCAAACGTTAACATTAAATAGTACACCAAATACATGGTTTACGGGTTCTTTTAATTTTACGCTGCCAGAAAACGAAACCCAGGCGCGCATAATTTTTTACAAAACAACCCAAAATAGACCTTTAAGAATTGATAATGTTGTTGTTTTTGAAGATAATTTTAATCCCGCTTTTCTTGATACGAATACACCTATAAACTCGCAACCTAATGGCGTTCCTGGCAATTGGGTGTTGGATTTTAGTGATGAGTTTGAAGGAAATAATTTAAACCTTACCAAATGGTATAAAAGTGAAAGCACAAAAACAAGAGCGCCAAGAGAAAATTTAGGCGTTACAGATTGGAGATGGATTGCAGAAAATGCTTTTTTAAATAATAACGGACAATTAGTGTTAAGAGCCACCAAAATAAACAACACTACAATGCGCTGTGGGTCTATTGAGTCTAGAGGATTGTATGAAGTACAATATGGGTATTTAGAAGCCAGAATTAAAATTGCAAAAACAGCCAAAGGCAATCATACTGCATTTTGGTTGCAAGGAGAAAACCAAAGTAATGTAGATAATTCTGCAGCAGATGGCGCAGAAGTAGATATTTTTGAGTCTGCTTGGGTAAGCAATACTACCAAAGCTGTAGTGCATTATGATGGTTATGGTGCTGATAGAAAAAACCATACCATACCTTTTAATGTGCCCAATATGCACAATGAAGAGTTTCACACATTTGGTTTGTTATGGACAGAAAACACTATGGATATTTTTTATGATGGCACAAAAGTAACTTCAACACAAGCAAGCAAACCTTTTCCTTTTTCAACAAATCCTGTAAATGGTCACGATTTAGTACCCAAAGTAAAAGAATGGTTGTGGCTTTCTGTGGGTGCTAGTTTTGGCGATGGTGATTTTCAAAGCCAACCAACTGGCTTATTATCTGATGCACTCGTGGAATATGTAAGAGTATTTAAACCGTCTGCTGCGTTAAATGCTAATTCTATTTCAGGGAATAATGAAGGTGTAAAAGTGTATCCAAATCCTACAAAAGATGTACTTCATATAAAATCAGACCAACAGAAATATCAAATATCTATTTTTGATGTAAATGGAAAACAAATTCTAAAAAAAAGTAGTAACGATTTTATAACAAGTATTAATACAAAAACATATACATCAGGTATTTATTTTTTAAAAATAGAGCAAAACAATCAGATTATTTTAAAAAAAATAATTTTGTAGTACAAAAAAAGAAAATTACGTATTTGCCCTTTTTTTTGACCTAATTACTACTATGTAAACCCTCATATTATTCTCATTTTTGGAAAGTATTAATAAAAAACTTTTCAAAAATGAAAAAAATTACACTTTTAATAATATTAATGGTTTTGCCTACTTTTCTGATTGGGCAGAATTTAATAACAAATGGAGATTTCCAATCCAATACTGGTGCTCCAGATAATTGGAGTGGCTATAATATTCAATCTCTTGTAGATGATCTTACAAATTCTAATGTAGGTAATGTTAACAACGCAGCAGGATCTTTGTTTCAAGAATTTGCGGTTACAGCAAGTACTACGTATCAAGTTACCTTTGATTACAGATGGGTGTCTGGAACAGGTAACTACTCTATGACAGTTCGTTTTCGTGGAAGACCCTCTAATACTAACTTTACCTTAAGTAACGTTACTGGAGGAACTATGCCAGGTGATAGTGGAGGCTTGGTTGTTAACACTACACCAGATACTTGGTACAAAGCTTCTTTTAGCGTTACAATACCTACAGGAGAAAGCTTGGCTAGATTACTTTTCTATAAGGGAAATGGTAATAGACCTTTTAGACTAGACAATGTTACCGTAAGAAAATTACATACTTTTGATGGAAGTACAGATTCAGATTGGGCTGCAGCAGACAATTGGGATACCAATGAAATTCCTGATGATGATGATATCGTAATTCCTAGCGGCCAAAATGTGGTGATTTCTGCTTCGACGGGAGTAAATGCTGGTAATTTGACTATTGATGGTGCGGGTTCGTTGACAGTTAATGGAGGAGGTTCTTTGGTTATTGCAACAGAAGCCAATGTTTCTGGTAATATTACCTACAAAAGAACATTACAAGCCAACCAATGGCATTTGGTGTCTTCTCCTATTGAAGGAGAAACCTATGATGATAACTGGATATCCAATAATGAGATAGCATCGGGTACAAATAATAATAGAGGCATTTCTATGTATCAAAATGGTGCACCTGATACAGATGATGATGGAGGAGGTTCAGATACAGCTACAGGTCAATGGGTATATGCACAAGCTACTGTTGGAGGTACTTTTGATACATCAAAAGGATATGGTTTAAGAAGAGGTGCTATAGGTACTGTTTCTTTTACAGGAACGTATCCTACGGGAGCCCAGCCTTTTGCAGCAAGTATAGGTGATAATGCATTTAATTTGGCAGGAAACCCATATCCAATGTATTTATCAGTAGCAAACTTTATTGCTAATAATCAATTTGATAAGCTATCAGAAGAAACAATTTGGATTTGGAATCAAGATTCTGGTACTTATGATCAAAAAACTTCAGCAATAGATGGTACTTTTCAAATAGCACCAGGACAAGCTTTTTTTATCAGCTCAGGATCAGCAGCAAATAAAGATATTATTTTTTATCAATTTAACGGAACTCACCAAACAGATACGTTCTTAAAAACCGAAAGAACAAAGGTTACTTTAAGCATGACTGGTAATGACAACACTGCAACAACAGAACTGTTTTATTTAGTGGAAGGAACTAATGATTTTGATAATGGATATGATGCGTCTAAATTTTCAGGAGTTGCTTCAACATTTGATTTGCACACAGCACAACTTTCAGATGTAACTAAAAAATTAGGAAGACAAGTATTATCTATAAACGAATTAGAAACTTTAGTGGTTCCTTTTGGTATAAAAGCAGCCGCTGGTCAAGAAATTACTTTTTCTGCAGAGGCTATGAATTTACCAGAAGGTATTAAAGTATTTTTAGAAGACAGACAAAACAATACGATTACTCGTTTAGACGAAGTAAACAGTTCTTATAAAGTAACGTTATCAGAAGCTGTTGCTAGTAATGGTCGTTTCTTTTTACACACAAAAGCGAGCGGTGTGTTAAGTACTGATACTATTGCTTTACAAAATGTAAGCATCTACAAAACATCCAATGAAACATTAAGAGTGGTTGGTTTAACGCAAGGAACTGCAAATATTAAAGTTTTCAATGTGTTAGGAAAACAAGTATTAAACACAACTTTCCAATCAAAAGGAGCAAATGACATCGCTTTGCCAAAATTAGCAACTGGCATGTACATCGTTCAATTACAAAATGACAACGGAAAAATCAATAAAAAAATAATTTTAGAATAAGTAGCGACCCCATAAACGACAAGATATCATGAAAAATAAAATTCAACATACAGAAGAAATTACTCGTAAAGATGCTATTAAAAAAATTGGAAATTACGGTAAATATGCAGCCTTAACTGCACTAGGAACCTACCTTATTTTAAGTCCTCAAAAGGCGCAAGCGGCTAGTCCAGAATCACCTGGAACAGGGTTTTAAGGAATACATTTAAAACAAAAAAACCACAGTGAGTTTGCTGTGGTTTTCTTGTTTATTCTCCTATAATTATACAACATTATGAAAAGTCGTTTACTCATCTTACTTTTTATCCTATTTTCAGCAAGCATTTTTAGCCAAACCTACACTTGGAGCGGAGCTGCAAATGACAATAATTTTTTTACAGAAGCCAACTGGATTGATAGTAATACAGGTGTTGCTCCAACAGGAAATCCAATCAATGGAGGAACTATCATCAACCGTCCTTTTATAATTTCGAATGTTTCAACAACAATCATTGCAGCAAGTGAAATTAATTTGGGTACAACAGGTTCTTTAGCAATAACCAATGCAACCATCACTGTCAATGCTATTAGAGGAGGAATTATAAACATCAATGAAAATGCCTATTTGAATTTAGAACTCTCAAATGCACTTAGAACGACACTTACTGAAATCAACTTAAATTCAGGAATTGGTTGGGTACGCACCAAACTAATTGCACCATCTGTCATACAAAGTACAAATATTGGTCAGTTTAAAGTAAATACGGTTGCGGCTTCATACCCTTCAAACCTTCGTTTAGACAATTATTATTTTGGTGGTACTGTTATCAGAAGTGATGTTTCTAGTACAAATCCTGTTACTTTTTACGACAGACCAAATTTAGAAGGGACTACTGTTTCTTTAGATGTAGATGTTGTTCATAGTGGAAATGCGATTACCAATTTAAATAATAAAATTGAGTCTTTTGTTCTTAAAAAAGGATTCATGTTAACTATTGCTGATAATCCTGAGGGGACAGGAAAAAGCAAAAACTATATTGCTTCAGAAAATGATTTAACGGTAAACAAATTACCTACTCACCTACTAAACGCAGTTTCTTTTGCAAGGGTTGTTCCTTGGAATTGGGTCAGCAAAAAAGGTATTGGAGGTGATATTACTGGCTTAGACAATACCTGGTTTTACAGATGGGCAAATAATGGATTATCTACGGTTGACTTAGAAAATGCCCCAATGGCTTGGGGTGTGAGTGCTGCAGATGATGATGCAGATATTACCATTTACAAAACAAAATACAAAGCAACGCATGTCATGGGGTTTAACGAACCTGATGATTGTGGAGCACAATCTGGTCAATATAGAAACCTATGCCAAGAAGATGTCGCTGTTGGTTACTATCGTAATTTGATGAAAGCAGGTTTGCGAATTATTTCACCTGGCGGAAGAGAGGAAGCTCCCTCTGGTTGGTTACAAAATTTTTATGACAAAGCTACAGCTCAAGATGTTAGAATTGATGTGATTGCAGTGCATTGGTATGACTGGGGATCAAATCCTGCAACAAATACAAATCCTACTGCCCAACAAGTTTTTGACCGTTTTAAAACCTATTTAACAAACGTTGATAATAGATTTAAAAAACCAATTTGGATTACGGAATTCAATGCCAACCCAAACAGAAGCAACGCTACCAATTATGCATTTATGCAATTGGCATTGCCCTATTTAGAAACGTTAGACTATGTAGAAAGATATGCGTGGTTTGAACCTAACCATCCAGCAAATCATCCATTAGAGAGTGGGTTTGCTGATTATTATGATGGCAGTAACAACTTAACAAACGTGGGTACGTATTATAAAAATTATAGCTCTACTCCGTCTATTCCTGAAACTACGATTTCAGATAGCAATAATATTGATACTAATTACATGAATAACCCAACCAAATACCACAACATTGCTACTAACGGTGCTTTTGAAACAGGCGATGTAAAGGCTTGGTTAGGCACAAATCATCAAGTGGTTATTGATGCTGATAATACCTCAACAAATCTAGATATTTTTAAAAATACTGACGTTGGAAACATTGGGAATGATGCAGGCAATTTATACCAAGTTTTAGAAGTTGCTCCCAGTGTAAGTTATACCGTAAGTTTTGATTATAAATGGCTAAGTGGCACAGGAAATTACAACTTAACTGCTAGAATGTATAGTGGTCTTAGCGGAACTACAAGTATTGGTTCTATGGTTCTTGGCACAAATCCTGATGTTTGGTACAATGCTACCTTTAATTTTACAGCTCCTGCAAATGTTTTTAAAGCACGTCTTTATTTTGACAAGGCTTCAGGAAATAGACCTGTAAGCATTACCAAC
>JBLHIE010000032.1:0-15732 GCA_047614925.1 Arenicella sp. | reverse complement strand
TTTAAAGTTCGTGAATTCTTCAAAATCACAACAATTTTCTTTACTAAAATTACTTATAATTTAATTACTTTTGCAAAATGGTTAAAGAAATTCAACTTCGCGTAAACTTAATAGAAGAACGCAAAGAAAATATGCTTTTGTATAAGGCTTCTAAACAATTGGGAGTTGACCAAAGCGAAATTTCTGCAGTAAAAGTACTGCGGAAATCTATTGATGCTCGTAAAAAAGACATCATTTTTAACTATAAAGTTGCGGTTTATATAGATGAAAAAATACCAGAAAAATCTGATTATATTTTTGAATATAAAGATGTTTCTAAAGCAAAAGAAATTCATATTATTGGTTTTGGTCCTGCCGGAATGTATGCAGCGCTGCGTTGCATAGAGTTAGGCTACAAGCCAATAATTTTAGAACGCGGTAAAAAAGTACAAGACAGACGTAGAGATATAAAGGCTATTAATAGAGATCATATTGTAGACAAAGATTCTAATTACTGTTTTGGCGAAGGTGGTGCAGGAACCTATTCTGACGGTAAGTTGTATACGCGTTCTTTAAAACGTGGTGATGTGAGAAGAATTTTTGAAAACCTAGTTTTTCATGGCGCTACAGAACAGATCTTAGTCGATGCACATCCACATATTGGGACAAACAAATTACCCAAAATTATTGAAAATATTCGTGAAAATATTTTAAAGTTTGGTGGTGAAGTTCATTTTGAAACAAAAGTAACCGACTTTGTAATTAAAGCCAATAAACTTCAAGCAATTCAGCTTGAGAATGGAGAAGAAATAGCAGTGAATGCTGTTATTTTAGCAACAGGCCATTCCGCTAGAGATGTTTATGAATTACTACACAAAAAAGAAATAAGAATTAAAGCAAAATCTTTTGCAATGGGAGTTCGTGTAGAACATCCACAAGAAATTATAGATCAAATACAATACAATTGTTCTGGCGAAAGAGATGAACTTTTACCTGCTGCTGCATATAGTTTGGTGCAACAAGTAAACAACAGAGGTGTGTATTCTTTTTGTATGTGTCCTGGTGGTTTTATCGTACCTGCAGCAACAGCAAGCGGTGAGATAGTTGTAAACGGAATGTCTCCTTCCCGAAGGAATAACAAATTTGCAAATTCAGGAATTGTTGTTGAGTTAGATATTGATAAAGATTTTAAAAAATATGATCATTTTGGTGAATTAAGAGGATTAGAGTTTCAGAAAGATTTAGAAAAGATTGCTTTTCTTGCGGGTGGAAGAACACAAGCTGCCCCTGCGCAAAGATTGGTAGATTTTGTAGATGGTAAACTGTCTAAAGATTTAAATGAAACTTCATATCAACCTGGTTTAAATTCGGCACCAATGCACTCACTTTTACCAAAAATTATTGGAAGTAGGTTGCGCAAGGGTTTTGCTGGTTTCGGACAAAAAATGCATGGTTATTATACCAATGAAGCAAATATTATTGGTGTAGAATCTAGAACATCATCTCCTATTAATATTCCTAGAAAAGAGAACTTAGAGCACGTCGAAATAGAAGGCTTGTTTCCCTGTGGCGAAGGTGGCGGTTACGCAGGAGGTATCGTTTCTGCAGCTATGGATGGAGAAAGGTGCGCTGAAGCAGCAATTGCAAAGTTTTGAAACTTTTTTGATATAAGTCGATAAGTATACTTAATTTCACCCTGTTTTAAACTGTATCAATGAAAGTTACTATTGGCCGTTCAGACAAAGCAGATTTTCCAGAATTCTCTCTTTCAGAAATAGATTTGAAGATAGATTCTGGAGCATATACTTCGTCTATACACTGCTCAAAAATTAAAGAAACAAGTCTAAATGGCAAACCTATTATTAGATTTACGCTATTAGATCCAGAGCATTCATTTTATAATAATAAAGAGTTTACCTCTAAGAATTATGCTTCTAAAATTATAAAAAGTTCTAATGGTATTTCTGAAAAGCGCTTTAGAATTCATACAGAAATTGTTATATTCAATGAAACTTTTCCAATTTACCTTACTTTAAGCGAGAGAAAAGACATGAAATTCCCTATATTACTAGGAAGAAAGTTTTTGAATAAGAAATTTGTGATAGATACCACAAAAAAGAATTTATCACACAAATTAAAAAATACACTATAAATGAAAATTGTAATTTTATCTAGAAATGCTAAATTATATTCTACAAGTAGATTGGTAGCAGCTGCTGAAAAAAGAGGGCACGAAGTACTTGTTGTAGATCATTTAAAATGTAATATAGAGATTGAGAAAAAAGCTCCTAAAATATTTTACAAAGGTGAATATTTAGAAAATGTAGATGCAATTATTCCAAGAATTGGCGCTTCTGTAACGTTCTATGGCACCGCAGTTATTAGACAATTTGAAATGATGAAAGTTTTTACTGCCGTTTCTTCCATTGGCCTGGTAAGATCTAGAGACAAGTTAAGTAGTTTACAGATTTTAGCAAGGGCTGGTGTTGGACTACCGAAAACCGTTTTCACCAACTACACTAAAGATGTAGAGCATGTCATAGAATCTGTAGGTGGTACACCTATTGTTTTAAAATTACTAGAAGGAACACAAGGTCTAGGTGTTGTGTTGGCAGAAACACAAAATGCGGCAACCTCTGTATTAGAAGCTTTTAATGGTTTAGGAGCAAGAGTAATTGCACAAGAATTTATTAAAGAAGCCGGTGGCGCAGATGTTCGAGTTTTTGTGGTAGATGGTAAGGTTATTGGTGCTATGAAACGTCAAGGTAAAGAAGGGGAATTTCGTTCTAACTTGCACAGAGGCGGAAATGCAACCATTATAGAATTAACCGACGAAGAAGAAAAAACAGCTTTAAAAGCAACAAAAGCCCTTGGTTTAGGAGTTGCTGGTGTAGATTTACTACAATCCTCTAAAGGGCCTTTAGTTTTAGAAGTAAACTCTTCTCCTGGTTTAGAAGGCATAGAAACAGCTACTGGAAAAAATATTGCTAAAGAAATCATCCGTTATCTAGAGTTAAATGTCGAATAAACCTTTTATTTTTTTAGGAAAAGAAATTCCTGAAGGAAAACGAACTGTTTTAGACTTAAAAGTAGCAAAGCTACATACAAGAACTCCTGTAAATGTTCCCATTATAATTGAACGGTCTAACAATCCGGGACCCATCGTTTTATTACTTGCGGGCATTCATGGTGATGAGACAAATGGAGTTGGAATTATCCGAGAAATTATAAATTTAAAATTAAACATCCCTAAAAACGGAACTATTATTTGTATTCCTGTTTTTAATATTTTTGGGTATTTGATTCAAACGAGAGAGTTTCCTGACGGACGTGATTTGAATAGAATGTTTCCAGGAACTATAAACGGTTCTTTAGCCAGCCAATTTGCATATCAGTTTACAAAAGAGATTGCGCCTTTGGTAGATTATGTGATAGATTTTCACACAGGTGGAGGAGAACGCGATAATATTGCACAGATTAGATGTAATGAAGATGATGAAAAAGCACTAGAATTAGCAAAAGTTTTTAATCCGCCAATGATCGTTTTCTCTAATAATATTACAAAATCTTTGAGAGATACTTTGCATAAAATGGGTAAAACTGTTTTGCTTTTTGAGGGCGGAAAATCTAAGGAACTAAGTCCTACCATTATTAATGAGGGTGTAAACGGAACAAGAAATGTACTCATTCGTTTGGGTTTAATTGAAGGCAAACTAACCGTAAGAGAAACACCTGTTTATATTAGCAAAGCAAAATGGTTAAGAGCTTCTGATTCTGGAATGTTTAAAATAATGGCTAAAAACGGAAGCTTTGTAAAAAAGAAGGAAGTTTTAGGTGTTATTCAAGATCCTTTTGGTGAGTTTAAAAAGAAAATTTTTGCTCCTTTTAATGGCCATGTCTTCTGCATTAATAAAACACCTATTGTAAATAAAGGAGATGCTTTGTTTCATATGAGTGTTGAAGAGTAATTCCGCATATTTTTCATGTTTTTGAAAGAAAATATGAAAAACATACTTATTGTCATCACCTTTCTATTTGCATTCAATGCGTTTTCTCAAAAGAAAAACTTCGACTATAAAACACTTTCCAAACCAAACCCTAAAAATGAACTATCTCTTTACCTTAAAAAAGAAGTTCCTAAAAAATACTTAAAAAAGGCACGGTTTAAAGAAAAAGGCACTCCTATTCTTTTGTCATTTAAAATTAACAACGAAAATAAACCCTTTAGAGTTTCAGTCTCTAGCGATGGCTCTTCAAATTTAAACGACGCGATAAAAAGGGCCTTTGAGAAATATCCTTTAGAGAAATTAAATATCGAAAAAATTGATCGCAGCCATCTATACTATTTGCAAGTTATATCTAAAAAAGGATGGAAAAACATCTTTAATACCAGCTCTAAAGTCATCATCGAAACACCCACTAAATATAAAAAATGTAACGATTTAGAATTTTATGACGCCTTAAAAACCTGTTTAAATTTAGAAGTAAAAAAACACCTCTACAAGACTTTAGATTTCTCTAAATTAGCTAATAAATATCTAAAATTAGATATTCAATTTGCTGTAAATACCGATGGAAAATTAATAAACAAGAAATCTGACGTGCCTTTAAATTTCTTATATGAAATAAAAAATGCATTGAATTCTTTTCCTAAAATAGAAAGTGCAAGTACCTTTAATTCGAATAAAATAGAAGTTCTGCATTGTTTTTCTATTGTTGTAGAGAAAGACAAAATACCGGTTTACAAAGACTATTTATCTATTACAAAAGAAACAAGCTATCCAACAAAAGACAACCCATTTGCATTGTACATGTCTAAAAACCTTTCAAAAGAAATTATTTCTAAAGCAGATTTAAACAGCATAAAAAAAAGCGTTTACATTAACTTTGAAATGGATAAAAATAACAAACCTTTTAATATTAACTCAAATTCAAGATCAGAAGATTTAGAAACTGAAATATTCTCATTATTTCAAAAATATCCTATTGATAAATTCAATCTAATAGATAAAAGTAAGTTTAATAAACATAGTTTACAGATCCTTACATTTGAAAATAATAAAAATATTATCAAAACAAACACACGTTTAACTGCTAAAAAAGCTCCTATTTTTCCAAACTGTGAAAATTCTGAGAATATAAAAGCATCAAAAAAATGTTTTAGCAAAGGGATACAAAGACATTTTACTGCAAATTTCAACTTAAAATTGCTGAAAAACACAGGACTAAGCAAAGGGAAAAAAAAGTGTTTGCTCAATTTAAAATAGATAGCAATGGAGATATTAAAAAAGTAAAGGTAAAATCACCGCATCCTGAAATCACTTTAGAAATTAAGAAAGTAATGTATACATTACCTAAAATATTACCAGGTAAAATAAATGGAAACAATGTAGACGTCACCTTCAATATCCCATTTACCTTAATTATAATTTAATTCGCATAAATATTTATTACAATTCACCAAAAACCTACATTTGCATCATGCGAATAGATATTATTTCAGTAGCACCAGATTTATTAGAAAGTCCGTTTAATCATTCGATCATTAAACGCGCAAAAGAAAAAGGGTTGGCAGAAATTGTAATTCACGATTTACGTGCTTATGGTTTGGGCAATTATAAACAAATAGACGACACACAGTTTGGAGGTGGTGCAGGAATGGTAATGATGATTGAACCCATTGCAAACTGTATTAAAAAATTGCAAGCAGAGCGTGTGTATGACGAAGTGATTTATATGACACCCGATGCACAAACTTTAAACCAATCTACCGCAAACACGCTTTCATTAAAAGAAAATATTCTAATTTTAACAGGACATTATAAAGGCGTAGACCATAGAATTAGAGAACTTTTTATTACCAAAGAAATATCTATTGGAGATTATGTGTTAACAGGTGGAGAATTGGCTGCAGCAGTTTTAGTAGATGCTGTTGTGCGCTTAATTCCGGGTGTTATTGGTGATGAGCAGTCTGCATTGACAGATTCTTTTCAAGATAATTTACTATCACCACCCGTGTATACAAGACCTTCAGATTATGAAGGAAGTAAAGTACCTGCCGTATTACTTTCCGGAAATTTTCCTAAAATAGAAGATTGGAGAAGTGAAAAAGCCTACGAGCGCACTGCGCAAATAAGACCAGATCTATTAGATGAAAACCTTTAGTAATTTATACACTGCATCATTAAAAACGTAACTTTGGATACAATTAAAACACTCATAAAAAATAACAAGGCCAGTTCATGGGTTTTGGGATTTCAAGTTTTTCGGTTACTTCTTTTACCTTTCATGGGTTTAATGCCGCAAGATGCTTATTACTATTTGTACGGTCAGAATTTATCTCTTTCCTATTTTGATCATCCTGGAATGATTGGGTATATTTTACGTTTTTTTACAGACATTTTCGGAACCTCAGTATTTGTGGTAAAATTTGCAGATTTTTTTATAACCTCACTTACCATACTTAGCTTTTACAAACTGGCTTCTTATTTTTTATCAAAAGAGAAATTACAAAAGGCTTTTATATTATTAGCGTCTACAATATTCATCTCTATCTTATCCTTTAACTCTACGCCAGATGTGCCTTTGTTATTATTCTGGACACTGAGTTTAATTTGTTTGTACAAAGCAATCTTCGAAGAAAAAAAATGGTTTTTTATCTTAGGCGGAATTTTTATGGGCCTTGCCTTTAACAGCAAGTACACCTCTATTTTGTTACAGTTTGGTTTATTGGCTTTTTTAATTTTCTCTAATAAATATAGAAAACTTTTACGATCTCCGTGGTTCTGGGGCGCTATCATTATTTCGATAACAGTTTCGTTTCCTGTTTGGTATTGGAATTATCAAAACGACTTCGCATCGTTTGTGTTTCAATCATCAGAAAGAACGAGTTCTATTTCAGAATTTAAAATATCTCCTAAAAACTTCTTTGGCGCTATTGGTCATCAGATGTTCTTATTATTGCCTGTTTTATTTTTAATATGCATCACATTCACCTATAAATATGCAAAAAGAGCTTTATTGAAGTTGAAACTACCAAGTTCTAAAACCTTATTTCTATTGGCCTTTTTTGTACCTACTTTTGTTGGTTTTTTTCTTCTTACGCCTATTTATTGGGTAAAATTAAACTGGATGATGCCTTCTTATATTACGGGAATTATTATAGCAGGAATGTTCATTAGCAAGAAACTATTGAAAGTTCAAATTATTTTTTCAATAGTTTTTCATCTACTTTTTAGCCTGCAAATTCTCTTTTACTTAGTACCTATTAAAAGCGACGATACTTGGGTTGGCTGGGAAGAGTTGGCTAAAGAAACGGATGTATTAAAACGAAAGTATACCGATACTTTTGTTTTCTCTAATGATAATTATAAAACTGCTGCCTGTTTAAACTTTTTCATGAAAGACAAAGTCTATGCACAAAATATTATTGGCTTGCCTGCTTTACATTTTGATTATCTTGGTGATGACTTAACACTCTTAAAAGGAAAAAATGCTTTGTTTATAAACTCTGACAAACGTTTTATGGACTCAAATAAGTTGGGTGAAACCAATCCACTATTAACTTCATACTTTAAAAACGTGCTTGAACTAGCACCAATTATCATTAAAATAAATGGAAAAGAAAGTCGGAAATTCTGGATTTTCTATTGTACTGACTATCAACCTAAAAAATAGTTCGATTTTAATTTTATCAACAAAAAAAAAGTGCTATTTTTGCAACCGCTAAATTAACCTCTGACGAAGATATCGTGAACGTTGTTTTACAAAATCAATTAAATTAAAAAATATGGAAGCTTTAGTAAAGTTTGTACAAGACGAATTTGTTGCAAAGAAAGAATTTGCAAAATTTGGAGCTGGTGATACAATCACTGTTTATTACGAAATTAAAGAAGGGGAAAAAGTACGTACTCAGTTTTTTAGAGGTGTCGTTATCCAAAGAAGAGGAATTGCAGCTTCAGAAACGTTTACTATCAGAAAAATGTCTGGTACTGTAGGTGTAGAAAGAATTTTTCCTGTAAACTTACCTTCTATTCAAAAAATTGAAGTAAACAAAAGAGGTAAAGTTCGTAGAGCTAGAATCTTTTACTTTAGAGGCCTTACTGGTAAAAAAGCTAGAATTACTGAAAAAAGAAGATAATTCTTCAATTTATAAAAAGCTAAAAAGCGTTGTTTCATTACAGCGCTTTTTTTTGTTTAAAAAAGAAAAGTTTGCATAAAGTGATAGCCAATTCTAATTCATTTAACTATTTTAATAAAATTAACATCTAAAAAAGAAATATTTGTGATCGCATATTTTTTAATTGCCACGAAATCGATTTCAAATATTATCAAAAATGCATTAAAAGATCTTAATTAATAGCATTTTACCAACAAAAAAATCAACTTAAATGCATAGATTTGCAGGATTTGAAAATTCGAACTTTCAACCCAAAAAGAAATTTGATTACTATACTTACTAAAATACAATTCACATGAGTACAAAATCTAAAATAGTATATACAAAAACAGACGAAGCTCCTGGATTAGCAACCCGTTCTTTTTTACCAATAGTAAAAGCTTTTACAAAGACCTCTAATATAGAAATTGAAATAAAAGACATTTCTTTAGCCGCTAGAGTTTTGGCTAACTTTTCTGAATTTTTAAATGAAGATCAAAAAGTAGAAGATGCTTTAGCTGTATTAGGCGATCTGGTCAAACAATCAGATGCAAATATTATAAAATTACCTAATATTAGTGCTTCTGTACCACAATTAAAAGAAGCAATAAAAGAATTACAACAAAAAGGATATGCACTTCCAAATTATCCAGAAGAAATAAAAACAGAAGAAGACAAGCATGTATTGGCTTTGTATAATAAAGTGAAAGGTTCTGCTGTAAACCCTGTTTTACGTGAAGGAAACTCTGACAGAAGAGCACCTATGGCGATCAAGAATTATGCCCGAAAAAACCCACATTCTATGGGGGCTTGGTCTAAAGATTCTAAAACGCATGTTGCCACAATGGAAAAAGGAGATTTTGCTCATAATGAGAAATCTATAACTACAAAAGAGGCAACTTCAATAAGCATCGTTCACATTTCTGAAACCGGAAAAAAAACTGTTTTAAAAGAGCATTTAGAGCTTCTTAAAGATGAAATTATTGATGCAACCGTAATGAGTAAAAGTGCATTAATTGATTTCCTAGAAGAACAATATGAAGATTCTTTAGACAAAAACGTATTGTTTTCTTTACATATGAAAGCAACCATGATGAAAGTAAGTGACCCAATAATTTTTGGTCATGCAGTGCGCGTATTCTTTGCAGATTTATTTAAGAAACACGGAAAAACTTTCAAAAAAATTGGTGCAGATGTAAACAATGGTTTAGGGAATCTACTTGGAAAACTTAGTGAGTTACCGAAAGAAAAGCGTGACGAAATTAGAGAAGAAATTAGATATGCTTTAGACCACGGACCAGAATTGGCGATGGTAAATTCTGATAGAGGAATTACCAATTTACATATTCCTTCAGATGTAATTATAGATGCTTCTATGCCCGCTATGATTAGAACTTCTGGAAAAATGTATAATTCAGAAGGAAGATTACAAGACACAAAAGCAATTATTCCTGATAGTTCTTATGCCGGAATTTATTCGGCAACCATAGATTTCTGCAAGAAGAATGGTGCTTTTGATCCTACAACCATGGGTACAGTGCCTAATGTTGGTTTAATGGCTCAAAAGGCAGAAGAATATGGTTCTCATGATAAAACATTTGAAATTACTACTGCTGGTAAAGTAGTGGTGTTAAATACTGCGGGCAAAACGCTTATTGAACATAAGGTTGAAGAAGGAGATATTTGGAGAATGTGTCAAACCAAAGATTTACCAATTCAAGATTGGGTAAAGTTAGCGGTTACAAGAGCAAGAGCGTCTGATACGCCTGCTGTTTTTTGGTTAGATAAAAATAGAGCACACGATGCAGAAATTATTAAAAAGGTAAATTCATATTTACCAAAACACGATACGACCAATTTAGATATCAGAATTTTATCGCCCATAAAAGCAACAGAATTTACTTTAAAAAGAATTGTGAAAGGAGAAGATACGATCTCTGTTTCTGGGAATGTTTTAAGAGATTATTTAACAGATTTATTTCCGATTTTAGAAGTAGGTACTTCTGCAAAAATGCTCTCTGTTGTTCCATTAATGAATGGTGGAGGATTGTTTGAAACTGGTGCAGGAGGTTCTGCTCCGAAGCATGTACAGCAGTTTTTAGAAGAAAATCATTTGCGTTGGGATTCTTTAGGAGAATTTTTAGCTTTGGCCGTTTCTTTGGAACATTTAGGAACTTCTAACAACAATGCTAAGGCCTTAATTTTATCTGAAACTTTAGACAATGCTACTGATAAGTTCTTAGAAAACGATAAATCTCCTTCAAGAAAAGTAGGTGAATTAGACAATAGAGGTAGTCATTTTTATTTGGCAATGTATTGGGCAGAAGGTCTGGCACATCAAGAAAAAGATGCTGAGTTAAAAGCTACTTTTTCTAAAGTAGCGCAGGATTTAAAATTGAATGAAGCACTAATTATTTCGGAGTTAAATAAAGCTCAAGGTACTGCAAATAAGATTGGTGGTTACTATTTACCAGGGGAGGATTTAGCAAATACGGCAATGAGACCAAACCCTACACTAAATAGTATTATAGAAAGTATTTAATCTTTTAAATTTAAATAAAATGAAACAAAAGCCGATATTTACATATCGGCTTTTGCTATTTCTAAGAGTGCTTATTTGTATCTTTTAACATTTTGATGTCATTTTAGTATTGTACTTTTGTTGCAGAATTAGAAGTAATAATTAAACAAAAAAAATGCTGCATCTTAAAAATATATTTTTCCTCTTTCTCCTAACAAGCTTTTCAGTGCTTGGTCAAGAAAAAATTACACTTAGCGGAACGGTTTATGACGATTTAAACAATGAGACTTTAATTGGTGTTTCTGTTTATTTCCCAGAATTAAAGTCTGGTACCATTACAAATGAATATGGTTTTTACTCGATAACAATCCCCAAAGGAAACTACCAATTACAACTAAGTTATTTAGGATATAACACACTTCTAGAAACCTTAGAACTTTCAGTAAAAGTTACAAAAAACTTTAAACTTAAAGAAGCAACCGAAAGTTTAAATGAAATTGTTATCGAAAGTAATATTGAAAAATTGAATATAAAAACGCCTCAAATGAGCGTTAATAATTTAACTTCATCCACCATAAAACAAATTCCTGTAGTTTTAGGGGAAGCAGATATTATAAAGTCTTTAATTTTATTACCAGGAGTTACAAGTGCCGGTGAAGGCGCCTCTGGCTTTAATGTAAGAGGTGGCGCTGCAGACCAAAACTTAATTTTATTAGATGAGGCAATTGTTTTTAATTCGTCGCATTTATTCGGTTTTTTCTCTGTTTTCAATCCAGATGTAATTAAAAACGTAAAACTATACAAAGGAGGAATTCCTGCTAAATATGGTGGAAGGTTATCTTCTGTACTAGATATTTATCAAAAAGAAGGAAATAGTAAAGAATTTAATGTTACCGGTGGTGTTGGCTTGGTTTCTTCAAGATTATTAATTGAAGGTCCTTTAGAAAAAGAAAAAAGTTCTTTCTTAATTGGCGGCAGATCTTCATATGCACACTTATTCTTGCCTCTTTTTGGTAACGATAATACTGCTTATTTTTACGATTTAAATACCAAAATTAATTACAGATTTAATGATCAAAACAATGTATTTCTGTCGGCATATTTTGGTAAAGATGTCTTCGGAATTAGTGACAACTTTGTAAACAACTATGGCAATACCGTGGTTAACTTGCGCTGGAATCATTTATTTACTGATAAGTTATTTTCCAACTTATCTTTAATCTATTCTGATTATTTCTACGGATTAATCTTAGATTTTGTTGGTTTTGAATGGGATTCTGGCATTACAAACTATAATTTGAAATATGATTTTAATCATTACGTAAGTGAAAAAGTAAAATTAAACTACGGTATCAATACAATTTATATCAAATTTAATCCTGGAAAAATCATACCTAACAGAGAAGATTCTGGTATTGTAGCAGAAAAATTAATTGACAAGTATGCCAACGAATTTGCGGCTTATATTGACCTAGAACATAAAATTAGTGATGCTTTCCGATTGCAGTACGGCCTTCGGTATAGCAACTTTACACGTTTAGGGCAAGATGCACTAAACACCTATGCAAATGATGAAGCGGTAATTTATAACGAAGAGTTTAAAAAATATGAGTCTGCAGAGGCTACAGGAATAGACAATTTTAAAAGGAGCGACGTAATTAGTAGTTTCAATAATTTTGAGCCAAGAATTTCTTTATCTTATACTTTAGACACCAATACTTCTGTAAAAGCAAGCTATAACAGAATGGTTCAATATTTACATTTACTTTCGAACACGGCCTCTCCTACTCCATTGGATATTTGGGCGCCAAGTGGTAAATACATAAAGCCACAGTTATTAGACCAATATGCTGTTGGCTATTTTAAGCAGTTTAAAGACGGAAAATACACCATAGAATCAGAAGTGTTCTATAAAGACATTCAGAACAGAATAGACTATATAAATGGGGCCAACTTGGTTGCAAACAATGAAATTGAAACCATTATTTTAAACGGAAAAGCAAGAGCCTATGGTTTGGAAATCTTGTTGAAAAAGAATGAAGGAGATTTTCAAGGTTGGATTGCTTACACTTTATCTCGTTCAGAGCAATTAACAGCAGGAAGAACTGCTAACGAGCCAGGTATTAATAATGGTGAATGGTATAGCACACCTTTTGACAAAACACATGATTTTTCAGTAAATGCAAGTTATCAATTCAATAAAAAATGGAAGTTCAATTCTAACTTCGTCTTTCAAACTGGGCAACCTGCAAATTATCCGGTTGCACAATATGAAGTACAAGGCCTTAATGTGCCTGTTTATGATGATAATAGAAGAAATGCAGACAGACTCCCCGCCTATCACAGGTTTGATGTTTCTGCTACCCTAACACCCGAAAAGAACAAAGATAGAAGATGGCAAGGTGAATGGGTTTTTGGCATTTACAATTTGTACGGCAGGCAAAATGCAGCATCTTTGGCATTTAGACAAAACCAAGAAACCTCTAGAAATGAAGCGGTACAAACCTCTATTTTTGGAGTTGTACCTTCTGTAACCTATAATTTTAAGTTTTAATAACGTAAAGAGTTTGCAAAAGCTATTTTAAGACCATTACAAAAGAAAAAATGAAAAAAACATATCTTATAATTCCGTTCATATTATTATTTTTCTCAAACTGTGAAAAAATAGTAGAAATAGATGTTCCTTCAATTGAACCAAAATTAATTATAGATGCTTCTTTTGAAGTATTGTTTGATGAAGCACCTGTTACCGCAAATACGGTTGTAAGGCTAAAGTTATCTGCAGATTATTTTGAGGAAACCATCCCAACAGTTTCCAATGCTATTGTGTTTTTAACGAATATAACGGACAACTCAATCATTAACTTCGTTGATGCAAATTTAAATGGGAACTTCCAACCCTTAGCGCGCTTTATTCCCCAAGATAATATTGAATACGAATTAACCGTTATTTATAAAAACCAAACCTATAAAGGAAAAGCAACTAAGGTGAAATCTACACCGTTTCAAAGTGCTACTCAAGGAGATGAAACCTTATTCTCTGGAGAAGAAACAGAAGTAAAAGTAGCTTTTAAAGACTTTGCAGATGCTGAAAATTACTATTTATTTAATTTTACGAACAACTTGTTTCTAGCATTAGAAGACCGTTTTTTTAATGGTACAGATTATAACTTCTCTTTCTTTTACCAAGAAGATGAAATAGAAATACCAACTACTGTAATGCTTCACATGTCTGGAATTACAAAAGATTATTTCACATACTTCAGAATACTTCAAAATCAAAGTGGCACAAATGGTGGAGGCCCTTTTCAATCGGTACCATCTTCTTTATTAGGCAACATCATTAATACTACAAATGAAGCTAATTTTCCATTAGGGTATTTTCATATTTCAGAAACAGCGACCTTCAACTTAGAATTGGTTGAAAAAAACTAAAACTTCACCCTAAATCGTTTTTCAAGAATACAAAAAAAATGTATTTTTGAATAATGACTTTTATAAAAACTACAGAACAAGATTCTAAACACAACCATCTAGAAGAGATGTCTGTGTCTTCATTATTAAGTAATATTAATAATGAAGACACAACCGTACCTATCGCTGTAGCCAAATCTTTGCCTCAAATAACCGTTTTAACAGAAAAAATTGTTGAAAAACTAGAAAATGGTGGAAGATTATTCTACATTGGTGCAGGAACTTCTGGACGATTAGGCGTTTTAGATGCCTCTGAATGTCCGCCAACTTTTGGTGTTTCTTATGATCTTGTAATTGGTTTAATTGCTGGAGGAGACATTGCTATTAGACAGGCTGTTGAATTTGCAGAAGACTCTAAAACGCAAGGCTGGCTAGATTTAAAAGCGCATCATGTGTCACAAAAAGACGTTGTTATTGGCATTGCCGCTTCAGGTACCACACCTTATGTAATTTCGGCTTTAGAAAGATGTAAAGAACACAAGATTGTGACAGGTTGTATAACCTGTAATAAAGAGAGCCCATTAGCCCATGTATCTCAATTTCCTGTCGAAGTAGTTGTAGGTCCTGAATTCGTAACCGGAAGTTCTAGAATGAAAGCAGGAACGGCACAGAAATTAGTATTGAATATGATTTCTACAGCTACTATGATTCGCTTAGGGAAAATAAAAGGTAATAAAATGGTAGACATGCAACTATCTAACAAGAAATTGGTAGCGAGAGGACAAAAAATGTTGGCCACAGAATTAAATATAAATCAAAGTGAAGCTTCCTTATTGCTAGAGAAATACGGTAATGTTAGAAATTCAATTAAAAACTATAAGAAATGAGCACTAATATGAATTTGTTAGGAAAAGGTTTAAAATACTTAGGTGTTTTACTGCTACTATTTATTGCTGCGCCAATTTCACTGACGGTAAGTTTTAAAGCCTTAAAGAAGTTTGAAAACACCCCTAAAGAAATAATCTCTTATTTTATTCTATTTGCTGCAGCAGCGCTAATTATTTTCACCATCTTCTTTGCTTTTAAAACATTTAAGATTTTATTAAAAGCTATTTTCAATAATTAGTCAATGCAAAATTCTGACGGAATTATAATTATTTTAGCGTATCCAGACACCATTGTAAGGCCTGCCTACTGGGAGAGATTAAGTGCTTTTTGGCCTAAAATTGGAGTTGGTGGTTCGCACGCAGTCCAAGCCGGTCATGCCGCTTTATTGTTAATCCAAAAAAATAAATCAGAAATAAATTATTACGATTTTGGACGGTATATTACAACCTATGGAAATGGGCGCGTACGATCTAAAGAAACAGATCCTGAGATCAAAGTTTCTATTCCTGCAAAATTTAAAAATAATGAACTCTCTAATAAGGAAGAAATCCTACTTTATATGGAGCGTCATTCAGAAAAAACACATGGAGATGGTAGATTAGTTGCCAGCGTTCACGAAGAGATCGATTTTTATAAGGCACAAACGTTTATTCTTGAACTCATCAATAAAAAGGAGCTTCCTTATGGTGTATTTATTAAAAACGGAACAAATTGTGCCCGGTTTGTAACCAACGTAATTATTGAATCCACTCAAAATAAAAGAATTGGAAAA
>JBLHIE010000031.1:0-15859 GCA_047614925.1 Arenicella sp. | reverse complement strand
CGAAAGACAAACAAGAAGAAGCTTTGCAGTTTGTGATGGATGAGTTGTTTGAAACACCAACCTGGTTGTTAGATGAAAATATTTTTAGCAAAACTGAATTTTCTGGAGCAATAGAAAGAGTTAGAGGTTTGCAAGCAAGAACCTTAAACAATGTTTTAGATGCTGGTAGAATGGCGAGAATGATTGAGAATGAAACTTTAAATGGTGCTGCTGAATCTTATACATTGGTAAATATGATGCGTGATGTGCGCAAGGGTGTTTGGAGTGAAATTTATGCGGGACGTGCTATAGATACCTACAGAAGAAACTTACAAAGAGCCTATTTAGAGAGGTTAGACTACTTACTAAATGAAGCGAAAGACCAAAAAGGTGCAAATAGTGGCTATTATAAAAAAACAGGAATTAACATCAATCAATCTGATGTAAAATCTGTTGCCAGAGGAGAATTAAAACGTTTGCAAAGAGATGTAAAAACGGCTTCTAGAAAAGGAAACACTCTTACGCGTTACCATTTGCAAGATGTAGTAGATAGAATAGATTTAATTTTAGATCCTAAATAGTCTAAAAATAGTTTTACACTTATTAGAAACCTCATCTTCACTGGTGGGGTTTTTTTTTGAAGTATGGCCTGGTTTGTGGCTGAGTTTAAAAAACAGCGGACTAAAATCTAAGTAGCTCTTTTACTTCTCTCTATTTCATCTACAAGTCTAAAACATTCTAAAAAAACTGAAACTTTATAAGCATTTTAAAATTATGCATTTAAGTATTTGCTTAAATACGAAATAAGTGTACTTTTGTAAAATGGAAAATAATTCATGTAGCAGACAACAAGCAGATATTGAACAACTAAAGCGTTGTAAAGAAACGGTTTCAGAATTGGATGCATCTATTGACTATTTAGCAAACGGACTCTCATTAGTTGGGAATAGCGTAAGGCTTAAAATACTATTTCTACTCTTTGAAGAAAAAAGACTTTGCGTCTGCGATTTGAGTGATATTCTTGGAATGAACATTTCTGCAATCTCACAACATCTGAGAAAAATGAAAGATAGGAATCTATTGGAAACGGAAAGAGAAGCCCAAATTATTTTTTATTCATTAACAGCAGAATATGCAATATTACTACACCCTTTCTTTGAGATACTCGACAAGCAAAAACTTTTAGAAACTATATGAAAAGTGAAAAAAAATTAGCCAATGCTGGTTTTATAACCGCAATTACAGCCTCTCTGTGCTGTATATTACCCATAGTAGGAATCATTTTAGGAACAAGCGGACTTGCTTCAACATTCTCTTGGGTTGAACCATTTAGACCTTATTTAATAGGACTAACGATTTTAGTTCTTGGATTGGCCTGGACTCAAAAACTAAAACCTCAAAAAGAAATTGACTGCGAATGCACTACAGCAGAAAAACCAAAATTTAGGGAATCAAAAAAGTTTTTGGGAATTGTAAGCACTTTTGCAATTATGATGTTGGCTTTACCATACTACTCAACAATCTTTTACCCAAATACAGAAAAACAGGTACTTGTAATTTACACCTCAGACATTAAAACAACTGATTTTAAAATAAAAGGAATGACCTGTGCAAGTTGCGAAACGCATGTTAATTTTGAAGTAAACAAACTAAGCGGGATTGTAAACTCAAAAGCAGCTTATAAAAACGGAAATGCCATTGTAAAGTTTGACAGTACCAAAACTAATGAAACGGAAATTGAGAAAGCAATTATCACAGCAGGTTACAAGGTAACTGATAAAAAATAAAACAAATGGAAATACAATTAACATCAGAAATCACCTGCCCAAACTGCAAACAGAAGAAAGTAGAAGAAATGCCAACAAATGCATGCCAATTCTTTTACGAGTGTACACATTGTAAAACGGTTTTAAAACCCAAAGAAGGAGATTGCTGTGTTTACTGCTCATACGGAACAAATGCATGTCCACCCATCCAAGAAAATAATAGCTGCTGTTAAAAAGGCAACATACTAAATTCTGTAGTTGGATTTGGATAGGTAACCACCTTAAGGGTTCTTGCCGTTAACTCAGGATTGCTTAAAGCAACAAACTCGATACTTTGTTAAATGAATTGATTTAATGAGCCTCCTGCAGAAGTAGACTTTGTATACACCCACTGAACCAACAGCATAACTTACTGCGCCACCAGAAGTGAGGTTGACTTCCTGCACTTTTGCCGAGACAAAAACGGTCGTAAAATAATAAGATGTATTTAATAGCTGTTTACTACTATAAATATTGAGAAAATAAAACACCTACCTGCAAGTATTTTTTAGTACGTTATAACTTGTAGTTAATACAAAATATTTAAACAAAAGAGTTCAATGGGAAAACACCTTATACTACTAAAAAAACAAAAGACTGCACCTGATTTCAAAAGTTGAAAAAGAAATAAATTTGTAATATGCAATAAATAAAACGCTATATTACAATAGCATAAACTCCGACTTATGGCGCATTAACAATAAAATTGTTTCGAATATAAAACCAAATGAATCATGAAGACAGCAAAGACCATCGCTTTAGAGTTCAATGATTTTTCGAAAAACTACACCCATGATATGATTGGCTGTGTACCTCATTATTTAGCACTAATTTCTAGTTTTTCTAACCAATTTCCTACTAATTTTAACCCTACTTCCATTCTTGATCTTGGCAGTGGTAATGGAAATGTTACCGCGCAACTTATTCCTTATTTCCCAGAAGCAATATTTACTCTTGTAGATGCGTCTGCCGAAATGATAGCGCTGTGCCGCAACCAATTTAAAGACTATACTATTATTTATGTAAACACTTACTTTAAATATTTTGTATTTGAAGAAGAAAATTATGATTTCGTAGTTGCTGGGTTTAGCCTGCACCATTGTGATGATACCGAAAAAAAAATGCTTTTTAAAAACATCCATACTTGCTTAAAAAAAGGAGGCCTATTTTCATACACCGATTTAATGATTAGCAAAACCAATCCTGATCATGAAATACTACTGACAAAATGGAAAGAATTTGTAAATCATAACTTTTCAGATGGAAAAAAATGGGCATGGCTTATAGAACATTACGAAGCCTTTGACAAACCAACGGACTATATGCTTCAGATAGAATGGATAAAAAATGCCGGATTCTTAGACATCAAAATTCCTTTTCAAAATGAATATTGGACACACCTGCAAGCAGTAAAGTAAATAAGTCTTTCCGAGCTACTCTTTTCTTTAGAAAACAATATCTAATTATTCAGTTTATTTTTCTTTCTATTTAGACACTAATAAGGTAACTAAATAGAAACGAAAGACGTTAACAAACCTTCAATTCTAAACAAATTCTACAATAATGTTTCTCAAATGCTATAAAAACTACCCTATATTTGCGCAACTATATTTCTCATGAAGCACACATTACTATCTTCTCCTTTACAGGGGTTTACAGATCATAAATTCCGAAATGCTTTTAACCATTTTTTCGGTGGAATAGATACGTTTTATGCACCCTATATTCGTTTGAATGGAAAACTAGCGATTAAAAATTCCTATCAAAAAGATATTGCGCTAGAAAACAACACCGAGTTAGAAGTAATACCGCAAATTATAACCAACGATGCAGAGGAGTTTCTATTTGTCTCTAAATATGTACGCGAATTAGGTTACAAAGAATTAAACTGGAATTTAGGTTGCCCCTACCCAATGGTTACCAAACGTGGCATGGGTTCTGGCTTAATTAGCGATGCCGAAAAAATAAATAATATTCTACATAAAGTGCATAATGAATCTGATATTCTTGTTTCTATGAAGATGAGAATGGGCTATGAAAATCCTGAAGAAATATTAGATGTTTTACCTATTTTAGATACCTATCCATTAAAAAATATTGCAATTCATGCAAGAATAGGAAAGCAGTTGTACAAAGGCGGAACGAATTTAGAAGCATTTCAAAAATGTTTAGACAACAGCAAACATAAAATGTATTATAACGGTGATATTACTTCTGTTGCAGCTTTTAAAAAATTAGAAAATCGTTTTCCATCAATAGAACATTGGATGATTGGACGTGGTTTAATTGCAGATCCTTTTTTACCGAGTATGCTTAAAAAGAATACTACAGAATATCCAAAAAATAGGTTTGATGTTTTTAGTGAGTTTCATGATCGTATTTATCAAGAATATGACGCTGCACTGTCTGGACCGACGCCTATAAAAATGAAAATGCTTGGTTTTTGGGAGTTTTTCTCTCAAAGTTTTGCAAATCCGCAGAAAACCTATAAAAAGATTAAAAAAGCCCACAGCCCAAAAAACTACCAAAATGCGGTAAGTGAAATTTTAAAAGAAGCAAAAAACGGTTAATTTACTTTCACCTAAAAACTATTAAGAACTTTCACGCATTTGATTTGCATCTAGATTTTCATTTTTAAAATCTTCTAAAATCTTTGCAATAGAGACATTTATACTCGCAGCATCTATATTGTATTTTGGATTGAATCCTTTTTTCTCCGGAAAATTCTCAATCATCAATGTTGAAGAAGGAAATGCAAAATCAACTCCCAGTTCTTTCGCTAGCTTTACAATTGCCATATGCAATCTGTGTTTAGAAGATTGCTCTGTACCCCAAGCCAAACTTTTAAAATAGACGTTTACCATTATCAACAAAGCCGAATCTCCAAAACCTGTAAATTCTACATTGTAAGAATCTGAACGTGTTTCTGGATGTGCAATCACTATTTCTCTAAGCCCTTTTACAAAAGCTTCAATTAATTCTGGTGGTGTATCATAACGTACGCCTAAGTTGGTGTTGTAACGTCTAAACAAACGCAAACCTTTGTTATTAATAACAATTTCAGACAATTTACTATTTGGAATTTGATAGACAGAAGTATCAGCGGCACGCACACTTGTAGATCTGAATCCAACTTTTTCTACGGTACCCGAAACTTCCCCAGCCTCAATCCAATCTTCGATATGAAAAGGTTTGTCTATAAAGATCATAATTGTACCTATTAGGTTTTTTACCGTGTCTTGAGATGCTAAAGCCACTGCCAAACCACCAATGGTTGCACCTGCTAAAATAGTACCCGCATCTACCCCAAAAAGAGAAATTAACCTTAAAACACCAATAATAATAACCAAACCTGTAAAGAAATTATGCAGTATTGGTGCCAGTTGATCGTCTAATTTACTGTGTGTTTTGGCAGTAAAAGCGCTGTAAACCTTCATTACAACATGCACTAAATTTAAGAAAACGTACGTCCAAAAAACAACCTCTGCAATATCTATAAAAAGAAATGCCCAAGTATTGGTTTCTAAGCTAAACTGAAGTGATGGAACTACTTTCTGTATAAAACTGATTGCCAATAGCAAACTAATAGGTCTTGCGAGTTTCTTTAAATGGGCATCAAAACTAATATCTGTACTTTTTGTTAACCTGTGCTGAATAAGATTCAATAAATAAAAAATGATTCTTTTGAAGATATAAAATAAAATTACGCCGAGTAGAACAAATATAACAGCCATAAACAACTGCCAATATTCTAGTCCCATTATTTTTTTGTGTCCTATTTCTGGTACAATATCTTGTATTTTTTGAACGTACCAAGGAAAAACAGCGCTATAAAGTACATCCGTTTTTTTTGTCGTTTCCGTAGAATAATACCATTTTTCTCCTATTTTTTCTACAGATATTTCTGGCATCCTTTGCGGAAAAGGAGTGTATTTTTGAATAGAAGAAAGGCCAATCGAATCTTTAAAATTAGGGTCTTTAGGCACCACATCAAAATCTACAAACAAGCCCTTACCGTCTAAAATATTCTTAATTCTTATTACTTTTTTAACTGCTTCTTTTTCAGACAGTCCTAAAATTGTCTTTGCTGCTCTTTTAGGTTCATAAGAATCTGACTGTAAAAAGTATAAATGCGTATATAAAGTAGCATGCGGATTGCTTAAATCTACCCCTATAGAATCCTTTTGAGCATGGGATATGAAAGGCAATAAAAATAATAAATAAAGTAATTTACGCATAATGTAGATGTTAAATTGCTGTTAAACGAAATACAAATTTAAACCTTTTCGTTTTTGAAACGTCAAAGATGTATAAATAATAAAATTATGAAAAATATAGCATCCATTTTAGTATTCGTGTTCGCTTTTACTTTTGGTACACAAGCCCAGAAAAAGAGAGATTACAGAAGCGCTAAACTTACTATTGAACAACAAACAAGTTTAAAAGTGAAACAAATGACGTTGGCGTTAGATTTATCTGACGAACAAAAAAAGCAAGTACAACCATTACTTCTAACTACAACGACAAATAAGAAAGCTTTTATGGAAAAAAGAAAAGAAGCTAGAAAGGACAAAAAAAGACCAACTTCAGATGAAATTTATGCAATGAAAAGCCAATTATTGGACAATCAAATTGCTATGAAAAGGAGTATGAAGAGCATCTTAAATCCGACTCAGTTTCAACGATTCGAGAATATGCAAAAGAAAAGAACCATAAAAGGCAAGAAAAGGATGCAAAGAAAAGTTGAAGGAAAGGTCAAAAATAGCCGAAGAAACGTTGAAAAATAATTTGATTAGTTAATTTGTTTGCAAACACTCAATTTCATATTAGAAATTGGGCGTTTGTTTTATATATTACTCTTTAAACCAGCCAGCATATTTTACGTAATTATCTGAAATTCTATTGATCTCTCCCGAAATTAATTCTTGCGAAATGTCTTTTACTTTTTTAGCAGGAACCCCAGCATAAATACTTCCACTTTCTACATGGGTGTTTTTGGTAACTACAGCCCCGGCGGCAATAATTGAGTTCGATTCTATGATACAATCGTCCATAATAATACTTCCCATACCCACTAAAACATTGTCTTTAATAGTACAACCGTGCACAATAGCGTTGTGCCCAATTGAAACATTATTACCAATAATTGTTGGCGATTTTAAATAGGTTGCATGGATTACGGCACCGTCTTGAATATTTACTTTATTTCCTATTTTTATAAAATGTACATCTCCACGAATTACGGCATTAAACCAAACGGAACAAGCTTCCCCTAAAGAAACATCGCCAACAATAGTAGCATTTTCTGCAACGTAACAATCTTTTGGTATTTGTGGATGTTTCCCGTTTACTGGTTTTATAACTGCCATAATTTCTATTTGAAACACGAAAGTAAAGAAGTTTTAAGTAGTTATCCTTCTATTATTGTACTATTAACTTCTGACCTAAAGAAATAATAGTATCAGATAAATTATTAATCGTTTTTAAATTTTCAACAGAAATTGAAAATTTTCTAGAAATGGAATACAAGGTATCTCCTTTTTTAACTTCGTAGGTATTCCCTTTTACGCTTAGATCCGATTTTTTGTCAGCCTTCGCATGAGCTACTTTATTAAATCTTTTTGAATCCTTTCCCTTTTTGAACTTATCAAACTCATAAAGTTGGTAGTCTTTTATAATTTTCAAAAGCTTTAAAGGGTATTTTCTATCTGTAGCATATCCTGCTTTTCGCAAACCATATGCCCATTTTTTGTAGTTTTTAATATTGTAATCAAACAAGAAAGCATACCTTTTTCTCTGAGTTAAAAATAAGGAATGATCGTTGTAAGAAGTTGCTATGTATTTGTATTTTCTAAAGCATTCTCCTTTTTCGTCATCATCGTGATAAACGCGCTCTCCTGTCCATTTAACATGACATTTGATACCAAAATGATTGTTAGATTTTAATGCCAATTCACTTTTACCTCTGCCAGATTCTAAAATACCTTGCGCTAAAGTAATGCTTGCAGGAATCTTATACTGGTGCATTTCATTGACTGCTATTGGCGCATATGTTCTTATATAGGCAAGAGTTTCCCGGTTTAACTTGGGGTTCTTTCTAGTAAGTTTTTTTGTGATTTCAACCTCATTTACAGAAGGCAGGTCTTTTGGCTTTGGCTCTGTAATGAAAGTATCTGAATTTTTCTTATGAACAACCCTCTTCTTAGCGCCACAATTAGATAAAACGAACAAAAATAGGATACTAAAAAGAATTTTTAACTTCATTAGATATGTATCGTTTGTTTATTTTTCTTTAATAATTCTTTATTAAAACCTCTTATTCCTTGCAGCCCGCCTGTATGAATTGCTAAAATTTTAGTTCCTTCTTTAAACGTATCTTTTTTAATCAAATCTAAAATTCCGAACAACATTTTACCTGTGTACACAGGATCTAACAAGATACCTGTTTCTTCTTTAAAGGTATTCATAAAATTAATTAATTCGTCATCAAACTTTGCATAACCACCAAAATGGTAGTCCTTTTTCAAAGTCCAATTGTGTTTTTTAAAGATATATTTTTTAATTTCTTCAGATAAAAAATTACCTTTTAAAGCAGGAAATCCAATAACTTTTTGATGTTTTTTTAAAGACTTTATCAATCCAGAAATAGTACCACCTGTGCCCACTGCCGCACAAATATAATCAAATTTAGAATCTTCTTTTGTTAGGATTTCTTGACAACCATCAACTGCTAAAAAATTTGTTCCACCTTCTGGTATTAGGTAAAAATCGCCCCATTTATTTTTCATTTTTTCAATAAAACCAAATGAAGCTTTTTGTCTATATATTTCTCTAGAAACAAAATGAAACTTCATTCCGTGCTCGTGTGCTTCTCTTAAAGTATCATTCTCTTCTAATGTCTTTGTAATATTTTTACCCAACTCTTCACCTCTAATAACACCAAAGGTTTTAAAACCAGCAATTTTTCCTGCAACTGCGGTAGCCAAAATATGATTAGAATAAGCACCCCCAAAAGTAAGTAATGACTTCTTTTTAAGCTTTTTAGCTTCGTGCAAATTGTATTTTAATTTTCTAAACTTATTTCCTGAAACAAAAGGGTGAATTAGATCTTCTCTTTTTATGAAAAGTTCAACTTTCTTCTCCTCTAAAATTGGAAGAAATATTTGATGGTTTTCAGTTTCTACTATTGCGTTAAAATCCATTGTCTCTTTTTCCTAGTTTACTCAGGAATCTGTAATTTAATTATTTTAGGGGCTTGCTTCCGAGGAATCGGAACTAATTATGGCAATTTACGAAAAACTAGCAACTTTAGCCTCCATCTTTTCCCAAGCTTCCATGGCAGTATCTAATTGCGCTTTTTTTGCCTTGTATTTTTCAAAGAAATTTGGTCTCGCCGAAACGGCATCGTAATTCTGTGCCAATTCTAGATCTATTTTTGCGATTTCTCTCTCTAAATCTGCTATTTCAATTTCAATTTTAGAAAGCTTGTTGCTCAATTTTTTCAACTCTTTTTCTTGTTCTCTAGAGAATTGATTTGACTTATTTTTAGAAGTTTCCTTTGCTACCTTTACCACCGTTCTTTTTTCTGCTTCTCTCAGATTTTCAATTTTGTGTTGCTCTAAGAAATAATCAATATCTCCTAAATACTCTTTAATTTCTTTGTCTTTAAAGCCGTAAACAGTGCTTGTTAAACCTTGTAAGAAATCTCTATCATGTGAAACCAAAATTAAGGTTCCGTTAAAATTACGCAATGCTTCTTTTAAAACATTTTTAGACGCAATGTCTAAGTGGTTTGTTGGCTCATCCATTATCAACACGTTAAATGGCGATAACAATAACTTACACAATGCCAATCTATTTCTTTCCCCTCCAGAAAGCACTTTTGCTTTTTTATCCGCAGCATCTCCACCAAATAAAAAGGACCCTAGCATGTCTCTTACTCTTGCTCTGTTTCCGTCGGTAGCGGCATCTTCCATAATTTCCAATACCGTTTTTTCTGGTGGCAAATGTTCAGATTGATTCTGAGCAAAGTACCCAACTTCTACATTATGCCCTAGTTTTAAGTACCCTTCAAAAGGAATCTCACCCACCATCATT
The DNA here is from genome assembly GCA_047614925.1 of Arenicella sp. Lineage (GTDB taxonomy): Bacteria > Bacteroidota > Bacteroidia > Flavobacteriales > Flavobacteriaceae > Polaribacter. Next base: position 5,978 of record JBLHIE010000031.1, on the reverse strand, counting down.
TTTGCCAAAGTAGATTTTCCTTGTCCGTTTTGTCCTACAAAAGCAATTTTACTATTTCTTTCAATTAGTAAATCTACATCTTCCAAAACGTGTTTGTCTCCATAACTTTTAGAAAGCTTTTCTGCTTCAACAATAATTTTACCTGGCTCTTTAGAAATATTAAAGCTGACATTCATGGCTTGATTGTCATCTTGATCTACCTCAATCAACTCAACTTTATCTAGTTGTTTCATTAAAGATTGCGCCATAGAAGCCTTACTTGCTTTTGCCTTAAACTTATTAATTAAGTGTTGTTTTTGCTTAATTTCTTTCTCTTGATTCTTCTGAGCTTGTAACTGTTTTTCTTTAATTTCTCCTCTTAATAACAAGAATTCTGAATACGGCTTTTTATAATCGTAAATCTGACCTAAAGAAATTTCGATGGTTCTGTTGGTAACATTATCTAAAAACATTTTATCATGCGAAACCAATACAATAGCACCCGAATATCCTTTCAAGAAATTTTCTAACCAAATAATAGACTCAATATCCAAGTGGTTTGTTGGCTCATCTAACAAAAGAATATCATTATTCTGTAGTAGTAGTTTTGCCAATTCAATACGCATTCTCCAACCTCCAGAGAACGTATCTGTTAGTTTGTCAAAATCTTCTCGTTGAAAACCTAAACCTTGTAGAATTTTCTCTGTATCTCCTTGGTAGTTATAACCTCCTAAAAGTTCATAACGTTCTGTTTTTTCTGTTAAATCTATAATTAACTGACTGTATGCGTCACTTTCATAATCTGTTCTCGTAGCTAGTTGCTCATTAATCTCATCTAACTGAACTTCTATTTCTTTAATTTCTTCAAAAGCTTGATACGCTTCTTCTAGAATCGTTCTTCCTTCAACAAAATCTATATCTTGTCTTAAAAATCCAATTTGCACATCTTTATCAAACGCCATCGTACCGCCACTGCTCTCTATATCTCTAGAAAGTACTTTTAGCAAAGTAGATTTTCCTGCTCCATTTTTTCCAATCAGTCCTATTCTATCTCCTTTATTTAACTTAAAAGTAATACCAGAAAACAATTCAGTTCCCATAAAAGAAACCGTTAAATTATGTACGTTTAACATGTAATATTTTGTAATTTAATAAGCCGCAAAGCTACTTAAAAATTAGAGTTAATATGTTTAAAAAGAGGACAAAAAAATAGCGCCCTATAAAAGGAAAACGGTCGAGAGAGATTCTTCGTAAATTTTTCATGTATCTCTTTGGTTTTACCTATCAAAAACCAAACAATTATCGATGATTTTATTGAAATCTTTTAATATCTATTTCTAGATCTAAGGGGGTACCTTTTTCTATATAAGTAAACAAATTTCTAGCCATTGTTGGTGCCAACATAACACCACGGGTACCCAAACCATTTAAAACTGCCAATCTTGCGTATTCTTTATGTATTCCAATAAATGGTCTCCTGTCATTTGTTGTGGGTCTTATTCCGGCAGTTTGGTCTATAATCTCATACGGCACGTCAATTACTTTTTTTAATTTCTCTACCAATTCTAGCTTTCCACTTTCTGTGGGTGCAGCTGTCTTGTCTATATGATTGAAAGTTGCCCCAACTTTGTAGTTGTTCTTTCCTAAAGGAATTAAGAATAGTGCAGATTTTAGTAAAAAATCGATATTTAGTTCAGGTGCATGAATCGTTATGAGCTCTCCTTTTGCTTCCGCTAGTGGCAAGTCATTAAAGAATGGATTTGCTTTCATACCGAATCCTTCACAAAACACCACCTGTTTGCATTCTATTTCTTTGTATGTGATTTTTTCTGCGGATATTTTTAGTTTTGCGTGTTCAAATTTTTCAAAACGAATACATTTTTCATCCATTAAAAAATTTCGGTATGCCTTTACCAACTTCAGTGTGTCAATTCTACCTGTTTCGTTTACGGTTCCAAATCCGAAATCACCTACAACTCCGGCTACTTTTTTATTTCCGATAGTAGCGTTCAAAAATCTTTTTAACACCGGATTGTCTGAAGCCGAAAACCAATTATTTTGTTCTTCTATAGATTTAAAAGCTCTTTTAATTACAAATTTTTCATCAAACTTGGTATGTAACTTTTGTTCTAAGCGTTCATAAAACGGAATCGCTAAGTCTAGTTGCTCAGCAGCTTTCCAAACAGCTGTAAATTTCCTTAAAACTACCGGATTATAAACTCCACCAGCGACTAATGAAGATGTTTGAGAAGCATCTTCAAAAACTATAAATGTTTTTTTTGCTTGAATTAATTCTTCTGCAAACGCCAAGCCTGCCAAACCTAAACCAACAATAATATAATCGACTTTCATAAAATGAAATTTTTATTTTTAAAAGAGCTTGTTTTCTTCCAATCTCAAACTAAGCAAATAGCCAATATCAAAAAAACGCTTGCTCTCGCAAACGTTTTGTGTTTTTTTTAATACATGAATTAGTAACTCCACATATCCATTTCTCTATTTCTAATCTCTTCTTTGATTTTATTTGCCTCTAACAGTTGAAACAAAGAGTTTCCACGAACATAGTCTTCTATCGCTCTGTTTCCGTACATATTCTCTTCTCTAACAATAGTCGCGCTAAATCTTCTAGCATTTAATAAGTGATCAAAAGAGATTGGCTGCGCTGCATTTTTAGGATTAAAAACCTTAGCCTCGTGTAACACTTCTCTTATCGATGGAAAGAATACCCAAAATAATTCATACAACTCTTCGTCTTCAATATCTTGCACCCCTAATGTTTGAACATCCTTACCCATAGGTGCCAAAGCCAACAAACGATACTTTAATTCCCCTTGGCGCTTATCAAAGTACCACATCCCTTTAATCATGTATCCTGCAACATCTTGTGTTTGAATTCTAAAAGTATCTGAATACCCATTTTCTTCCCGAACATTAATCAGACGCTGATCTATCTCTTCTTCTGTTAACTTCGATGTAAAAAAAGAATCTGAATATGCTTCTTTAATTTCACCTTGCTTTATTCCTTTCAAAATAGTGTGAAACAGCGATCTTCTGTTTGAAGACAAGTTTGTAGTATCTATTGGAAAATAGTATGGCAAATTTATTTTTTGATTTAAATCTATAAATTCCCAAACAACTTTAGACCACAATACATCTCTATCATCTACATAACCATAAGGAATTGGACCATCATTATCTGCAAACAATTGTTCTTTGCTTTTTACACCAATCTGATCTACAGTTTTTGAATTTAGTAAGTTTGCTTGCGCATTTACCAATCCTGTAGTCAGTATAGCAAAAAATAGTATTACACAATTTTTAATCATAGCTATATTTATTTTCTAGTTTGTTAACTCTATACTAACGGGTAAAACCTTTTTTAATTTGTATGAGCTGTTCTTTATTTCTGCTTTAATATCAAAGATATTAATCATGTCTCCTCTTCTTGCCTTTGCCAATGCTTTTTTTGCAGCAGCACTAAATTTTGTGCCGTTTACTATAATTGCTAATTCTCCAGGCACTTTTACCTTAAAGCTTGTTACCTGCAGGTCTAAATCGAATAAGAAATCTGGCAAACCAGCACCTACTGGAGTATTTGCTAAGCCAGATTTTGGCATTCTAACCGTACCATATTGCTCTCTTACAGTTCCCATTGCTGCTGGAATATCTTTTACTCTGAATGTTTTTGGAGTATTAATTGGCTGACCATCTGGTAACCTTCCTGATACACTAATGGTTACTTCATCACCTGCTCCTGGACTTAGCATATAGCTACTCCCTTTAATTTGTCTTAAACCGGGTGCATTTGCTTTAACTAAATTTGCAGGAACTCCTGGTATAGAAATGGTTAATGGATTTTGAAGCCCTCTATAAACAACATTCATTTTATCTGCAGATACCACGGCAGAATTCGGTTTCGAGATTACAGAATAGGTGGTTTCAAAAGGAACTGGAACCTCTTTTCCACTCTCCATAAAATAGATGGTTCCTTTTATGTCTTTTTCGCCAACACTGCCTGCTCTTAAATCTAAAACAACACTACCGTTTTTAAAGTTATCATATTTTTGACCATTTAGTATCACTCTACTTGGTTTCAAATTAGGATCATACCTTCCTAAAACAACACTCCCTTCAATCTTATCTCCGGGATAGTAAGCGTTCTTTTGTAGATTTACAATTCCGTTATAATTAGTCATCGATACTTCTGTTTCTAATTGACCTCCTAATAAATCTGAAATAATATCTGCTTCTGTATTTTTAATATCAGCTTGCATTTGAGTCAGATTTGTTAACGAAGCTACCAAGGGAAATCCTTTATATCTGTAATCTAACCATTTAATTGTTTTACCATCTCTATTCGTATTGTCTATCGTAGAAAACCTTTTCATTAATATCGAAGAAAATTTATTATCCTCGCCCAAAACACTGGTTACCTCTAATCGATAACCATTGATTTTAGATAAAAATTCCAATCCTTCATCGGTAAATAAGTCACCTTTAAAGAAATACTCATCTAAAAAAGCAGTTTGATCCATAGACTCGTAGTCCTGAGTATCTTCAATACCTGCAGTCATTTTACCTTTTAAACTTTCTAAGTAGGAGTAAAACCCTGATGAATAGCCTTTTATTCGTATCGCTTGCTTATTTAAAGCATCAAATTTAGCTGCCTGATCATTCGCTTTGGTCGCTAGATTAGCATACGCCTGATTATTTTTCTCAGTAGTTGAAATATTATTTTCTGTCAGTTTTTCATTCATAAAACCAAAAGCAGATAATACCTCTTTACTCATATTCATTGCTAACATTGCAATAAAAACAAGATACATTAGGTTGATCATCTTCTGCCTTGCGGTCATTTTTCCTCCTGCCATTCTAATTAATTTTTAAGTTGTTTATATCTATTCAATTAATTATTACTTAGTAGACATTGCTGAAAGCATTCCACCATACACTCCGTTTAAAGAAGATAGATTCGTAGCCAATGCTGCCATTTGTTCTTTTAACCGCTCTGTATTCTCTACAACTTCGTTGTTTAATTCTGCTTGTTTGCCAGAATTCTCTACTTGAATTTTATATAAATTATTTAAAGACTCCATTTGCAAAGCAGCCTTAGACATTTCTTCATTGTATTTATTTGTTGATGCTACCGAACTAGAAGCTGCAGATAAGCCCTCTGCTGCACTCTGAAAGTTTTGCATACTTGAACCTAAGCTTTCCATTAAGTTTGCATCTATTTTTGCTTCCTGTAACAAATTATCAAGTTTTTGAGATAACATCCCATCTGCTCCAAGACTCCTTTTTTCTTTTACCGAAGACAATCCTTCTTCTGCTAATTCTGGGTATACTTTAGACCAGTCTAATTCGTCATCTGGATTATCAAAAGCAGATATTGCAAAAATTATTGCCTCTACCCCTAAACCTATTGATAGCATTAAGCCACCTGTTAAAAAACCAAAAGAAAAATGTTGTATTTTAAACAATGCTCCAACAATTACAACTGCTGCTCCCATTCCGTAAACGAAATTCATTCCTTTTTTGTATGCTCTCGACTGTGCCATAATATTTTATACTTTTTTTTTAGTTTTTTTTTTATTTGTTGTCTGTTCCTATATAATTTTGTACTGTTCTAAAACCAATATAACTTCTTGCTGTGTCTGCATATTCATAATCTCTAGAACTTACTTCCAAAAAGTAAGCAACATCTTTCCAAGAACCTCCACGAACAATTTTTCTTTTGTTTTTTCTATCCTCTACATTAGGGTTCATTGTAGAAGCCATATAATAAGAAGATAAGTTGTAAGCCGTATTTGTCCATTCAGATACATTTCCAGCCATGTTGTACAAACCGTAATCATTTGCGTTAAAAGACTGTGCTTCCATCGTATACAAGGCACCATCTGCAGCATAATTACCTCTAACAGGTTTAAAGTTTGCTAAAAAACAACCTCTATCACTTGTAGTACCACCAGTTCCCCAAGGGTATGTTGCAAATGCTAAAC
>JBLHIE010000030.1:0-16233 GCA_047614925.1 Arenicella sp. | reverse complement strand
TAGAAAACCAAACAGATAAAAAACCAAAAATTACAGCAATAATTTCTAAAGTAATATCTAATGTTGAGTAGGTTTTATATTGCTCAAAAAGAAGGTTGAAAATTTCTGTCATTTTGTTTCTTGATATCGGAACATCAAAAGTAAGGAGTTCATTTGTTTTTCGGCCACAATAGGTGCAGAAAAAATAAAGTAAAAGACTCAAGCGAAAGGTATGATTTCTTCTACCATTTAAATGGCATATTGTGCAAGAGCCTATAGATTAAACTTTCTAAAAGGCGAATACACAAGTAAAGCCTTCAAACTCTAAAAAGGTAATTTTATAGGCTGTGTTTTCTCCGTTATACCGAATCTCTCCAGTAGTTTTCTCATCTGTAAATTTAAAATCTTCAATATAAATATGATGTAAAAATAAGAGTTTCTTCTTTCCGTAGATTTTATACAAAGATTCTTTTGCACCCCATACTATTGTTAGTTTGCTAATTAAAGCATCTGCATTTGCAATGGTGTTGTATTCTTGAATTGGGGTAAATTTATGTGCGATTTTTAGAATTTTATCTCGCTGTTTTTCAATATCAATTCCCACTGGCGCATTCTTAGAAATAATAATTGCCGTAAAAATGAATGAATGCGTAATAGAGATAAACCTGCCATCCTTTAAATGTGGTTTTCCAAATGCATCATAAATTAAATCAGCATCGGTATAGCCAACTTTCTTTAACAAATGTCGAATACTTAAAAATCCTTTTTGATGCAATTCAGATTTCATTGAGTACAAGCGTGTTGCACTATTCTCAGAAAGTGTAATGCGATCTTGTAATTCAGAAGTAGATTCTTCAATCTTCCAAATCAGGACTTTAGTTGTTTTATTAACCGTTAAAGTTTTGTAAAGAGCCATACTTTTTTAAAATGGATGTCGTAACTTTGCAGTTCGAAAAAATTAGAATATAAATATACAGTAATATGAGCAAAAATACAGCATTTGTACCTTTCAAAGTGAAAGATATTTCTTTAGCGGATTGGGGTAGAAAAGAAATGGAGTTGGCAGAATCTGAAATGCCAGGTTTAATGAGTTTGAGAGAAGAGTATGGAGACGCACAACCTTTAAAAGGAGCAAGAATTGCTGGTTGTTTGCATATGACTATTCAAACTGCAGTTTTAATAGAAACTTTACAAGCTTTAGGGGCAGAAGTTACCTGGAGTTCTTGTAATATTTTCTCTACACAAGACCAAGCTGCTGCTGCAATTGCCGCAACAGGAACGTCTGTTTATGCCTGGAAAGGGATGAATGAAGAAGAATTTGACTGGTGTATTGAGCAAACCTTATTTTTTGGTGAAGATAAAAAACCATTAAATATGATTTTAGATGATGGTGGAGATTTAACCAACATGGTTTTAGATCGCTACCCAGAATTGGCTGCAGGAATCAATGGTTTATCGGAAGAAACTACTACGGGAGTTCATAGATTGTATGAGCGTGTAAAAAACGGAACATTACCAATGCCAGCAATAAACATCAACGACTCTGTTACAAAATCGAAATTTGATAACAAATATGGATGTAAAGAATCTGCAGTAGATGCAATTCGTAGAGCAACAGATATTATGTTAGCAGGAAAACGTGTAACCGTTTGTGGTTATGGTGATGTTGGTAAAGGAACAGCAGCTTCTTTTAAAGGTGCAGGTTCTATCGTAACGGTTACTGAAATTGACCCAATTTGTGCCTTACAAGCTGCAATGGACGGTTTTGAAGTAAAGAAACTAGAAACTGTTGTTGCAAATTCTGATATTGTTATTACCACTACAGGAAATAAAGGTATTGTACGCGCAGAGCATTTTGAAGCAATGAAAGACAAAGTAATTGTTGCGAATATTGGTCATTTTGATAATGAAATCGATGTTCCTTATTTAAATGCAAATAGTGAAAAAATTGAAATTAAGCCACAAGTAGACAAATACAATATCAATGGAAATGATATTATTTTGTTGGCAGAAGGACGTTTGGTGAACTTAGGTTGCGCAACAGGGCACCCGAGTTTTGTGATGTCTAACTCGTTTACAAATCAGACATTGGCTCAAATGGAACTTTGGAACAATGCAAAAGCATATAAGAACGAAGTGTATATGTTGCCAAAACATTTAGATGAAAAAGTAGCATTTTTGCACTTGGCAAAAATTGGTGTAGAGTTAACAGAATTACGTCAAGACCAAGCCGAATATATTGGTGTAACGCAAGCAGGACCTTACAAGCCAGAGCACTATAGATACTAGCTAGTTGTTGGTAACATAAATTTGACAATTAGAAATACTATTCAGCAAGGTAGCATGCTCTCTTGTTAAAAACCTTTCAAAGAACCTGAATCTAATTCAGGTTCTTTGAAAGGTTTTTTTTTGGAGATTCTTTGCCGATAGACATTTTATAATAGGTTTGGGATTTTTCTTGAGGGAAGCCGAAAGGCCCTATTTTTTTTATTTTGTTCTCGATATATCGGACTAAAAAACGTGCCACTTGATCTGACAAGAATAAAAAGATGCCGTTTCTTGCGAATTTTTTGGATTCAATCTAAATTTTCTACTTTTAAATAGAGAGATTGTATTTATTATGAATTGCAAGTGCACAAACAAATAATAAGTTTAAAGAGATTTTGCAGTTTTTATAATTTTCTAACGAAACCTAATTAAATTTATTTAATCTTATTTTCAATAAAATCAATAAAATCAAGAAAATGCAAGCAACCAAAAAAATAGGATTATTACTTGGGTCTGCACTCTTTTTTTTAATTCAGTTTTCACCAATAACATTGGTTTCAGATAAAACAGATGCGGTAATTGCGGTTGCTATTTGGATGGTGCTTTGGTGGGTCACAGAAACCGTAAACATAGCAGTTACAGCTCTGCTACCATTAATTCTTTTTCCATTTTTACATGTGATGGAAATTGCAGATGTTGGCGCTAATTATGGAAGTCCAATTATATTTTTATTCTTTGTTGGTTTCTGTTGGCTTTGGCTTTAGAGAAGGTAAACTTGCACAAAAGAATTGCTTTAAATATTGTAAAACTTACAGGAACAAGCCCTAATAAAGTAGTGTTGGGTTTTATGATTGCAACGGCGTTTATGAGTATGTGGATTAGCAATACAGCTTCTACCGTTGTCATGTTGCCAATTGCAATTTCTGTAATACGACTTTTAATTAAGGATACTGGTGGTTTGTCACTTGCAAAACGAATGGCTTCAAGTGGATTAGTTGCACTTATTACAGATACAATTGCCGCCGGAAATTTCCCTGTTTTACTGAAGGTTTCTCTATTAATAGTTTTAATGTTATTTATGACAGAGTTGATGAGTAATTTGGCTTTAGTGGCTGTTTTAGCACCTGTAGTTGTAGGGATTGTTGTTGGTTTAAATATTTCTATTTTAAACCTATTAATTCCGGTTACAATGGCAAGTAGCTGTGCTTTTATGTTGCCAATAGCAACACCGCCCAACGCCATTGTTTTTGCTAGTGGTTATGTAAAAGTTAATCAAATGATACGCGCAGGAATTGTATTGAATTTAATTGCGGTTGGCTTGTTAATCTTATACTATCAATTTGTAATTCCTTTATTTGTAGAATAAAAGAACCTTACAATTCAAAACAGGAGCCCTTTTTTTTAAATGGCTTAAAACAAGAATAGCGGTAAGACAAGCAAGTAATTTATTTAATGCTGCGCGCTTCCGTTATTTTGTTTTCTTCTTTTTTAATTTCCCTTCATGATCTAACACAATCTTGCTATCTCTATATTTACAACAAGGATGTACAGATTCGTAAGCCTTGTCTGACGCTTTAAGACCTTTTACATCATGACCAACATTTGTAATATTCTCTTTAATGGTCTTTAAAGATGTTTTTCTTTCATCTAAAATAATATTTATTTGATGCGTTTTTACGTCCCAAATAGCAAATTTTACACCTTTAGTTTTTAAGGCAGCAATCTCAATACGTTTTTTACACATACCACAAATGCCATCTACTTCAAAAGCAACTCTCGCGTTTTTATTCTTTTTTTCTTCTTTGATATCTTGAGCTTGAGCACAAAAACCAATCAAGAATATACTAAATAGGAATGTTAATTTTTTCATTATCATTGAATTTTAAATCGTAAACCGGCATAAACTGCACGTCCAAAAATTGGCGAATACACAATTGTAGTGTCAAAGTTTGAGCCAAAAGGAGCATTGCTTGCTAAAATAGGATTTTCTTGCTGAACATTCGTTAGGTTTTCTCCACCTGCATAAACTTCAAAGGCATTTGAAAATACTTTGGTTATTTGAGCATTTAATAAACTGTAACGCTCAGAATTTATTGGTAATTGGTATTGTGTTGGGTTGGTTGCTGTAATTGGCAAGCGTTGTTTTCCAATATTATTAAACGTAAGGTCAAATTTCCATTGGGCAGCATTTTCTTTTGCTACTGTTTCATAGGATAGGTTTGCAAAAAATCGATTATTAGGCTGAAGAGGTTTCTGTAAGTTTCTTGTTTTATAATCGGTAGAAATATCAAAATATTTAAAAGCAGTTCTTAGATCAAGGTTTTTTGCCATTTGATAACTTACCTCTATTTGAAAACTGTTGGCGATACTTTTTCCGTCTAAATCATAGAAAGAAATTGCTTGCGGGTTCTCCCAATCTACCACAACTTGGTTGCTGAAATCTGTTCTGTAAAAATCGAAGGTAATATCTCCTTTTTTGTCAAATAGGTTGAATTTTTGCAAATAAGAAATTCCGTAATTCCAAGCGACTTCTGGGTTTAATCCGTAGATATTTCCTCCAGTATCATCAATATTTATTTGTCGAGAGCTTGCAAATAATTGCTGATTTTCGGCAAAAATATTCGCACTTCTTTTTCCTCTTCCTGCAGAAGCTCTAAAAACACCTTTTTCCCAAGGCACATATCTTAGGTGTAATCTGGGTGTTATAAAAGTACCGAGTAAATTATGGGTATCTATACGCATTCCTGCGGTTAAACTAAAGTTATTTAAATTGTCAAAAGCATATTCAAAAAAAGCACCTAGTGAGTTTTCTTTCCTATTATAATTCGTGCTATTTACAAGTTCATTGTAGGTGTCGTAAGTAAAGTTAATTCCTGTTTTAAATTTGCTTCTCGTATCGCCAATAATAGAGTTGAAGAGCAAGTTCGAATATAAGCTTTCGTGTTTAATATCATAAATATTCAATCCGAAATAAGAATCTTGCTGATGGTTGCTGTAGGCCATTTGTAAACCAAAACTTTGGAACGGTAATTCAGGAAAAACGTAGCCTAATTTTAATGAAGTTTCAAAACGCTTGGTGTTAATTTCACTTCCCCAGACTTCATTATTTCCTTTGTCTGTTAAAGGGTTAAAATTGATTTCTCCAGTTTGCTTTTCGTCATTTAAAAACCGAGCAGTTATAAAGCTAACCCAGCCATTTTGTGCATCTGTATATTGCCAGCGGTTCATTACGTTTATTTGATTTGCCAGAGGCGCGTCTAAAAAATTGTCTTTGTTATTATCAAATTTCTCACCTCTATAATTTCCGTGAATATAGAGACCGGTTTGCCATTTCTCTGAAATTCTTTGGTTAAAATGAGTATTTAATTCTAGTCGACCATTTAGGGAGCTATAAGCGTTTAAGAAAAATGCATTGTCTGAAAAAGGCTTTACCAATTCCGCATTTATTTGTCCGGAGATGCTTTCAAAACCATTTACTACAGAACCAGCACCTTTTGTAATTTGAATGCTTTCTACCCAAGTACCTGGTGTAAATGTCAAGCCAAATGCTTGTGCAGCGCCCCTGATAGAAGGGATGTTTTCTTGCATTATTTGCAAATACGGACTCTTAAGTCCCAACATTTGTATTTGACGCGTGCCTGTTAAGGCGTCGGAAAAACTAACATCAATAGAAGGGTTTGTTTCAAAACTTTCTGCTAAATTACAACAGGCGGCTTTTAATAATTCATCATTATTTACAATGAAAGTATTCGCAGTAGCATACAAAGATTTTTGAATTGCCTTTCTTTTACTCCGAATTGTGATGCCTTCCAGCGCATTTTGTGAAATCATAAAATGACGAATTTGGGCAAGACTTGTCACGGTTATTGTATCTGTTTTATAGCCAATATAAGTTACAACTAAATTTTTGTAGTCCTTTTTGTAAGGTATTGTAAATTTCCCTTTTTCATCTGTAATTGCACCAATATTTGTGTCTAACCAATTTACAGTAGCACCGGCAACACCTAAATTATCTTTAGGGTTTTGTCGGTCCATAAGCACTCCTTTCAAACTGGTTTGAGCAAGAATGTTTATTGGAAAAATTAGTAACAATATGTGCAGTAGGTATTTTATCATTATAGCGGTAAATTTACAACAAGAATTGCAAACTTTTTGTTAAATAGGTCTTGCGCATTTAACGAAATCAAATGCCTTCATTTTTATGTTTTTTAACAATGAAAATTCATTTAGTTTTGCAGTTGTAAACTCGTAGCATTGATATGGCAATAGAAATTATTAAATTGAAAAATAAAGTTGATAGTATTCTTATAAGTAGTGTAACTATAGAAGAGAAACTACAGGCAATTTGTGATGTATTAGAAAGTGAAATTTCTTACTATGATTGGGTTGGTTTTTATTTTAAAAATGGAAATAGGAATGAGTTGAAACTGGCACAGTATACTGGTGAAGAAACAGAACATACAATCATACCTTTTGGAAAAGGTATTTGTGGGCAAGTGGCGGTAAGTAATAAGAATTTTGTTGTACAAGACGTGTCTGAGCAAGAAAACTATATTTCTTGTGGTTGGAAGGTGAAGTCTGAGATTGTAGTTCCTATTTTTGTAAACGAAGAAAATATTGGACAGATTGATATTGACTCTCATACGGCAAACGTTTTTACAGACGAAGATGAGCGTCTTTTAGAATATGTTTGTGAAAAATTAGGGGCTATTTTATAAAACAATAAGAATTTCGTTATATTTGGTTAAATTTTTCCTTTTTAACCAAATAAGTTGAGCATCATTAAATCCCTATATAATGAGAAAAGAACAATACAATTCTTCGAGAATTGGAGTCAAAAGCAATTCCAATTTTACCAAAAAGAAACCGTCTTGGAAGGATAATTTCATAAAATGGTTTCACCGATTTTTAGAAACTTCAGCATAAATTTTATTTCGAAATCTTTATTCTTTGAAGCTTAAAGGGTAGTAAAACTCCAAAAACACGAACATTTTACTAAAAAAAACAAGTCAAAAGTTATTTGAACCGGGTTGTTCATTACTTCTGATTATTGTTACTATCTTTTATTGCCAAAGAAGCTTCCTTTTACTAATTTTGTGTGCTTAACAACACAACAATTAAATGAGCACTTCAAAAACAATTAAATCTGCATTAATATCGGTATTTCACAAAGAGGGTTTGGCACCAATTGTACAAAAGCTGAACGAATTAAAGGTAACTATTTATTCAACTGGTGGAACGGAAAAATTCATTAAAGAGCTAGGAATACCTGTAGTTCCTGTTGATGAGGTTACTTCATACCCTTCTATTTTAGGGGGAAGAGTAAAAACACTACACCCAAAGATTTTTGGAGGAATTTTAAACAGGCAAGACAATGAAAGTGATGTTGCTGAATTAGCGGCATATAATATTCCGCAAATAGACTTGGTAATTGTAGATTTATATCCGTTTGAAAAAACAGTTGCTTCAGGAGCTTCTGAGCAAGATATTGTTGAGAAAATTGATATTGGTGGAATTTCTTTAATTAGAGCATCTGCAAAAAACTTTAAAGATACTTTTACAGTGTCTTCCATATATCAGTACGATGATTTTTTAGAAATTTTGTCAGAAAATAAAGGAGAAACAACCTTAGTTCAGAGAAAAGCATTTGCGGCAAAATCTTTTAATATTTCTTCGCATTATGATACCGCAATTTTCAATTACTTTAATGCTGGTGAAGTACCTGCTTTAAAAGTGAGTGAAACCAATGCACAAGTTTTAAGATATGGTGAAAATCCGCATCAAAAAGGATATTTCTTTGGAGACTTAGAAACAATTTTCGATAAATTACATGGTAAAGAATTGAGCTACAATAACTTATTAGATGTAGATGCTGCTGTAAATTTAATTGAGGAGTTTAAAGGAGAAGCACCCACTTTTGCTATTTTAAAACACAACAATGCTTGTGGTTTTGCGCAAAGAGACACGATAAAACAAGCGTATGTAGCTGCTTTGGCAGGAGATCCTGTTTCTGCTTTTGGTGGCGTCTTAATTGCAAATACAACAATAGATGCCTTAACTGCAAAAGAAATTCATACCTTGTTTTGCGAAGTGGTAATTGCACCAAGTTATACAGAAGAAGCTTTAATCATCTTAAAAGGAAAGAAAAATAGAATTATCTTAGTTAAAAAAGAAGTTGCATTGCCTACCACAACAATTAGAACCTGTTTAAACGGTAATTTAGTGCAAGATAAAGACAGTATTACAGACCAATTGTCAGATTTAAAATACGTAACAAATACGAAGCCAAAAAGTGGCGAAATAGAAGATTTGTTATTCGCTTCTAAATTATGTAAAAACACAAAGTCTAATACGATTATTTTAGTTAAAAATAAGCAGTTATTGGCTGGAGGAACCGGACAAACAAGTAGGGTAGATGCTTTAAACCAGGCAATAGAAAAGGCAAAATCTTTTAAATTTGATTTAAACGGTTGTGTGATGGCGAGTGATGCTTTTTTCCCGTTTCCAGATTGTGTAGAAATTGCAGGTAATGCAGGTATAAAAAGTGTTATACAGCCAGGAGGATCTATTAAGGATCAGTTAAGTATAGACTACTGTAATGCAAACAATATCTCCATGGTAATGACAGGAACAAGGCATTTTAAACATTAATAATTTATAGGTTATTTGCAATTAGAATTTTAGTAGCTTTGTATTACAAGAGTAAAATAATACACTAAAAATATTTTATGGGTTTTTTTGATTTTATGACCGAAGATATTGCGATCGATTTAGGAACCGCAAATACATTAATAATCCACAAAGGAAAAGTGGTTATTGACAGCCCTTCAATTGTAGCTAGAGATAGAACTACGGGTAAAATTATTGCAGTTGGCAAAGAAGCCAATTTAATGCAAGGAAAAACCCATGAAAATATTAAAACAATACGTCCGTTAAAAGACGGGGTGATTGCAGATTTTCAAGCTTCTGAAGAAATGATAAAGGAATTTGTAAAACAGATTCCATCCATTAAAAAGAAGTTGTTTCCACCAGCCTTAAGAATGGTTATTTGTATTCCTTCTGGAATTACAGAGGTAGAAAAACGTGCTGTTAGGGATTCTGCAAAACACATGAATGCGAAAGAAATTTATTTAATTTATGAACCTATGGCTGCTGCAATTGGTGTTGGAATAGACATTATGGAGCCAAAAGGAAACATGGTTATAGATATTGGTGGTGGTACAACAGAAATTGCAGTGATTGCATTGGCTGGTATTGTTTGTGATCAATCTGTAAAAGTAGCAGGAGATCTATTTACAAATGATATTATGTATTACATGCGTACACAACACAATTTACACGTTGGTGAAGCAACCGCAGAGAAAATAAAAATCACTATTGGTGCCGCTACAGAAGATTTAGAAGTTCCGCCAGAAGATATGTTGGTTCAAGGTAGAGACTTGCTAAGTGGTAAGCCAAAACAAGTACAAGTCTCTTATAGAGAAATTGCAAAAGCCTTAGACAAGTCTATTTTAAGAATAGAGGATGCCGTTATGGAGACATTATCTAAAACTCCGCCAGAATTGGCAGCAGATATTTACAATACAGGTATTTATTTAGCAGGAGGAGGTTCTATGTTAAGAGGATTAGACAAGCGACTTTCTAGAAAAACAGACTTGCCTGTCTATGTCGCTGAAGATCCATTAAGAGCGGTGGTGCGTGGAACAGGAATTGCATTAAAAGAACTAGATAAATACAAGAGTATATTAATGAAATAATCTTTTAGCAGTTCTAAAAAATGCAACAACTTGTTTACTTTTTTCAAAAGTTTAAATATTTTTTATTCTTTTTGTTGTTGCAATTTATTGCTTTGACACTTATTTTTAACAATCTTAATTTTCAAAAGAGTAAATACGTAAATTCTGCAAATGCTTTAACGGGCGGTTTGTATAATAAAGTCGCTAATATCACTGATTATTTTAGTCTGAAAGCTACAAATACCAAACTATTAGAAGAAAATACGCTTTTAAGAAATTTTCTGCAGCAAAAGACAACTCTTTCCTTTTCAATGGACTCTATTGTTATAGATACCATTAAATATCATCAAAAATATACGGTTACAAGCGCCAAAATTATCAATAATAATTATGCCAAAGCATTTAATTTTTTAACTATTAATAAGGGCACAGCTGATGGCTTAGACAAAGAGATGGCTGTTGTTAACGGAAAAGGAATTGTAGGCTTTACAGATAACTTGTCACCTAATTATGCCAGAATTCAATCTATTTTAAATAAGAACACCAGAATAAACGCAAGATTAAAAAGCGGGTATTTTGGTACTTTAAAATGGAATGGACTTGATTATCGCATCGTACAATTAATAGACATTCCAAGACAAGCTCCTGTAAAAATTGGAGATACGATAGAAACTGGTGGTAAATCTGCAATTTTTCCGGAAGGAATCTTAATAGGAAAAGTAGTTGAAGTAAATAACGATAATGCCGTAGACAACGTAATTAATGTGAAGTTATTTAATGATATGAGTGCTATTGGCCCTGTTTATGTGATAAAAAACTTACAGAAGGAAGAAATTAAATTTTTAGAAAACGCAGCAGATGAATAATACAATATATTTTGGATTGCTCTTTGTATTCTTAGTTTTACTTCAGGTTTTTGTGTTGAATAATATTTTGTTTTTAGGGTATATAAATCCGTACCTGTATATTATTTTTGTTTTTTTATATCCATTGAAAAAAAGTAGAACTGGCTTTTTATTACTTTCTTTCGCTTTGGGAATAAGTATTGATTTTTTTTCTGACTCTGGCGGAATTCATGCTTTCTCAATTCTAACAATAGCCTATTTTAGATTGTTTTTTATTAGATTATTTTTAAATAAATTTGAGGTAGATTACCCATTTTTTAAACTGAATTTAGAGCCTTTTGGCAAAAAGTTTAATTATATAGTAACTTTAACACTACTCCATCATTTTTTGTTGTTTTTTCTTGCTAACTTTAGTTTTCAAAATATGTCTCAGGTATTTTTAAACACCTTATATTCAAGTGTTTTTACTTTGATTCTCTATTTTTTATCAATTTATATTTTCTCTAAAAAGCAATAATGCAAAAAAGTTTTTTACTATACTTTCTAATTACGATCGTAGGCATTGTATTTATAGGGCGTTTATTTCAGTTGCAAATAGTGAAGGGCGAAAGATATGATCCTATTCATAATGCTGCTGTAAAAATAGTTTTTGACTATCCAGAGAGAGGTTATATTTACGATAGGAATGGTGTTTTATTAGTTGCAAATCAGCTTTCTTACGACGTAATGATTCAACCTAATAAAGTAAAAGGCATCGATACTTTAGAGTTCTGTAAGCTTTTAAAAATAGACAAAGAAGATTTTTTAAAGCGGTACTATAGAGCTGATAATTATGCACCTTATCTTGCGTCTGTTTTCTTAAAGCAATTAGCGAAAGAAGATTTTGCTTTTCTTCAAGAAAAATTGCATAAATACGAAGGTTTTTTTATTCAAAAAAGAGTAATTCGTCAGTATCCTATAAACGCAGCAGCAAATGTTTTAGGGTATATTGGTGAAGTAAATGGACAGTTGGCAAAGAGTAATACTTATTACGAAGCAGGAGAGTTGATGGGTAAAGATGGTATTGAAAAACAATACGAATATTTTTTAAGAGGTACAAAAGGTAAGAAATTATTTAATAGAAATAATTTAAATAAAATTACAGGCTCTTTCAAGAACGGAGAACAAGATACTTTGGCTGAAAGAGGTAAAGATTTAACATTAACTTTAGATATTGAATTGCAAAAGTATGGCCAGCAATTAATGACAGGTAAAAGAGGAGGTATTGTGGCTTTAGAGCCTTCTACAGGAGAAATTTTAACATTAGTAACGGCACCTTCTTATGATCCGAATATGTTAGTTGGTAGAAAACGTTCTAAAAATTCGGCTATTTTAATGGATCCTGAGAATTTAGAAAAACCAACTTATGATAGGGGTTTAAAAGCTTCTTATCCTCCAGGTTCTCCTTTTAAAATGATGAACGCATTAATTGGTTTGCAGGAAGGAGTCATCTCAGAACAAACTTCTTTTTATTGTTATAATGGGTTTAGATATGGTAATAGTAAGAGTGATTTTATGGGTTGTCATTGTGATATTTATGGCCGGCCAATACAATTAAAAACAGCTATTTCTAGATCTTGCAATAGTTATTTTTCGAATACCTACAAGAGAATTGTAGAAAAAAATAACAATCCGTCTGAAGGTTTGGATAATTGGAGTGCACATGTTAAGAGTTTTGGTTTGGGAGATTATTTAGGATATGACCTGCCGCAAGGAAGCCCTGGCTTAATCCCTACAGGAGAGTATTATGACAATATGTACAAGTACTCTTGGAATGCCTCTACCAATATATCAAATGCAATAGGACAAGGAGAAGTGCAAACAACGCCAATTCAGTTAGCTAATTTTACAGCTGCAATTGCAAATAAAGGGTACTTTTATACACCACATGTTTTAAAAGAGGTGGATAGAAAATCAATAGAGAACCCAAGCTTTACAGAGAAAAAACAAACAACTATAAATAAAGAACATTTTAGTCCTGTAATAGAAGCAATGTATGAAGTTTTTAAAACGGGTACAGGAAGGTTTAATCAGATAAAAGGAATACAAATTTGTGGTAAAACAGGAACTTCAGAAAATTATGCTGTGGTTAATGGAGAAAGAGTAAAACTAGAAGATCATTCTATTTTAGTAGCTTTTGCACCAAAGGATAATCCAAAAATTGCCATTGCTATTTTTGTGGAAAATGGAGGTTATGGTTCTACAATTGCGGCTCCTATAGCAAGTTTAATGATAGAAAAGTATTTAAACGGCAAGATTTCTAAAGCAACAAAGTACAGAGAGACAAAGATGTTAAATATTAGTTTGCAGGAAGAGTACAATAAGTTAATCCCTAAAATAGAAACAGTTGCGGCAAGAGGGGAATAATATTTTTGCAGACGTAGATTGGATTTTAGTAATCTTGTTTGTGGTGTTGGTTAGTTTTGGATGGTTAAATATCTACGCTGCCTCAAAGACGGATGAAGATATTGAGCTACTTAGCTTTTCAACAAAATATGGGAAACAACTTATTTTCATATGCTTAACAATTCCTTTAATCATTAGTATTCTTTTTTTTAATGGCAAGTTTTATGAGCGGTTTTCAAGTGTGTTCTATCTCGTTTCACTTTTATCTCTTTTTGGATTATTTATTTTTGGAAAAACAATAAATGGTGCCACTTCTTGGTATAACTTTGGTGCTTTAAGTTTGCAGCCTTCAGAATTTATGAAGGCATTTACCGCACTTGCAGTGGCAAAACTAATAAGTGATCGACAGTATAATTTTAAACTAATTAAGAACCAAATTAAAGCGTTTATAATCATATTCACACCTGCATTTTTAATCACATTACAACCAGATGTAGGTTCTGCCCTTATTTATATTGCTTTCTTTTTTGTGCTGCACAGAGAAGGTTTAACTTTAAACTATATTATTCTAGGTACTTTGGTAGTCGTATTGTTTGTGTTCACTATTTTATTTGGTGTATCGGCGGTCTTATCAAGTTTATTTGTGCTCATTACTGTTTTTACGTTTTATGCTATTTATAGAGGAGGAAGGCGCTTCTTGCGTTTTAATTGGTACAAAATATTAGGGGTATATGCTGTTATTACTGTCTTTATTATAGGAACAGGATTTACATATAACTCGATATTTAAACAACACCATAGAGATCGTTTTGAGATTCTTTTAGGTTTAAAACAAGACAATCAGGGAATTGGATACAATTCATATCAATCTGAATTGACAATTAGCTCTGGAGGTTTAACAGGGAAAGGATTTTTAAAAGGAGATTTAACGCAAGGAGATTTTGTGCCAGAACAGCATACAGATTATATATTTAGCGTTATTGGCGAAGAATGGGGTTTCTTTGGTACTTCTTTTGTAGTTATTTTATTCATGTTGTTATTGTATAGAATTATCTATTTGGCAGAAACACATACGAATAAATTTGGAAGAATTTATGGATATGGTTTGGCCTCGATTCTATTTTTTCACTTAATTGTAAATATTGGAATGGTAATTGGTTTGATGCCAACTGTAGGTATTCCGTTGCCATTTTTTAGCTATGGAGGTTCTTCTTTATGGGGTTTTACAATCTTACTCTTTATCTTTATAAGGTTGGATGCTCATAAGAGTTACGATTGGTAAATCAACTTGTTTAACCCTGTATTCCAAGTGTCTTCGGTTTGTTGATTACAAAGAAGTGTGTGCACTTTCTGTATATCCGTATTGTAGAAACTATTTTTAAGAGAGCATTAAGATGTAGAAATATAAAATAGCGAAACTTCATTTAAATTTTGAACAATAAAAAACTCTGAATATTTATATTCAGAGTTTTTAAATTTCTTAAGAATGTAAAATCTTACATTGCACTTACGTGCTTTGTCAATTGAGATTTTAAATTAGCTGCCTTATTCTTGTGAATAATATTTTTCTTAGCTAATTTATCTAACATAGAAATTACAGTATTTAACTTCGCTTCTGCTTCTTTCTTGTCTTCTAAACTACGTAAGTCTCTAACAGCATTTCTTGTTGTTTTGTGCTGATATTTGTTAAGTAATCTTTTAGCCTCGTTACTTCTAATTCTCTTTAATGCTGACTTGTGATTTGCCATAATTCTTGTTTCGTTTTTAATATTAAAACTTTTGTAGTCCGTACGGGAATCGAACCCGTGTTACATGGATGAAAACCATGCGTCCTAACCCCTAGACGAACGGACCAGAACAATTAAGTATGCCTCAATTGCGGGTGCAAATATACAACGTTTTTTAAATTGTGCAATAATTTTTGAAAAAAAAATACATTTTTTTTTAAATTTAATATGCCTTCGCAAAAAGCACCCTTTTAGAGGACGGTTTTCCACTAAATACACAGGTTCCAATTTCATCTTTTGCATCATTAGGAATACATCTAATGGTTGCCTTTGTTAAACTTTTAATCTTATCTTCTGTCTCTATTGTTCCGTCCCAATGTGCCGAAACAAAACCACCTTTCTTTGCTATGGTTGTTTTAAAATCTTCAAAATTATCTACAGAAGTTGTATGTGTAACTCTAAAATCTATTGCTTTTTTAAATAAGTTTTCTTGAATTTCTTCTAAAAGGTTACTTACAAAATCTACGATAGTATCTTGAGCAACTGTTTGCTTTTCTAATGTATCTCTTCTGGCAATTTCTACAGTACCATTTTCTAGGTCTCTTTTTCCTATAGCAATTCTAACAGGAACTCCTTTTAGTTCGTATTCTGCAAATTTTGCTCCTGGTCTATACGTATCCCTATCGTCAAACTTTACGGAAACACCTTTTTTACGCAATTCCTTTACAAAAACCATTACTTTCTCAGAAATAACCTCTAGGTCTTCCTTGTTTTTATAAATAGGTACAATTACAACTTGTATTGGCGCTAACCTCGGAGGGAGTACCAAACCGTTATCATCTGAATGCGTCATGATTAAACCGCCAATTAAACGGGTAGAAACTCCCCAAGAAGTTGCCCAAACATATTCTTTTTTTCCTTCTTTAGTAGTGTATTTTACATCAAACGCTTTTGCAAAATTCTGACCTAAAAAATGGCTTGTACCAGCTTGTAACGCTTTTCCATCTTGCATTAATGCTTCTATGGTTAAGGTGTTTTCTGCTCCTGCAAAACGCTCACTGTCAGATTTATACCCTTTAATAACAGGCATTGCCATAAACTCTTCTGCAAAAGTTGCATATATTTCTTGCATTTGTTGTGCTTCGCTAATTGCCTCTACTTTTGTAGCATGTGCCGTGTGCCCTTCTTGCCATAAAAACTCTGAGGTTCTTAAAAATAGACGCGTACGCATCTCCCAACGTACAACATTTGCCCATTGATTTATTAGTAAAGGTAAATCTCTGTATGATTGCA
>JBLHIE010000029.1:0-16240 GCA_047614925.1 Arenicella sp. | reverse complement strand
TAGAACAAGAAGCTTTAAACGATCCTTATTTTGTAGATAGAAAATTATATCCTAATGTTGATTTTTATTCAGGCATTATATACAGAGCTATGGGCATTCCTGTAGAAATGTTCACCGTAATGTTTGCCTTAGGTCGTTTACCAGGTTGGATTGCACAATGGAGAGAAATGCGTTTAAACAAAGAACCAATAGGGAGACCACGTCAAATTTATATAGGAGAAAATTTACGACCATTTAAGTCAATAGAAAAAAGATAATTATATTTACTTAAATAAAAAGCTTCATTTTACGTGAGGCTTTTTTATAATTTAGCTATGTTAAAATTAAATATTAAAAATGAAACATCTAGACTTAGAGCAGTTGTTTTAGGAATTGCAACAAGTATCGGACCCGTGCCAAAATTAGAAGATTGTTACGATCCTAAAAGTATGCAACATGTAATCGCTGGTACATACCCTAAAGAGGAAGATATGCACCCAGAAATGGAAGCGGTTGCAGCTATTTTAGAAAAGTATAACGTTGAAGTTTTTAGACCTAATGTTATTGAAAATTACAATCAGATTTTTTCTAGGGACATTGCTTTTGTTATCGATGATAAATTAGTGAGAGCAAATATTTTACCAGACAGGGATCAAGAAATTGTTGCTATTAACCACGTTATTTCTAAAATTGATTCAAAAAACATTATAAAACTACCAGAAGAATGTCATGTAGAGGGTGGTGATGTAATGCCTTGGAATAATCATATTTTTATTGGCACGTATTCTGGTGAAGATTACTCAGATCATATTACAGCACGTACAAATATAGATGCTGTGATTGCTTTACAAGAACTGTTTCCAGAAAAAATGGTAAAATCTTTTGAGTTAAGAAAAAACAATACAGACCCTAAAGAAAATGCGTTGCATTTAGATTGTTGTTTTCAACCAATAGGTAAAGACAAGGCGATACTTCATAAAAATGGTTTTTTGGTTGAAAAAGAATATGAATGGTTGTTGAATTTTTTCGGAAAAGAAAATGTTTTTGAAATTGATAAAGATGAAATGTATAATATGAATAGTAATATCTTCTCTATCTCTGAAGATGTAATTATATCAGAAAAAAACTTTACACGTTTAAATACTTGGTTGCGTAAAAATGGTTTTACAGTAGAGGAAGTTGCATATGCAGAAATAGCAAAACAAGAAGGTTTATTGCGTTGCTCTACCATGCCTTTGATAAGAGATTAAATTTTCATAAAAATTAGGTAACTTTTTTGGTAGGGTAAATTGCCATCTAATTGTTTTAATAGTATACAAGGAAAATTATTTTGTAAACTATTAAAATATAAATTATGAAAGCAACAAAATTAATATTAGCGATTACTTTATTATTTGCTAGCGCCATTTCTTATGGTCAAAATCAAGAAAAAGATTCAATAATAGGCAAAGAAGATTACTACAAGGAAAGAGCGAAAGAAGATGCCAAGTTTGAGCAAGAATTTAACTCTAAATTAAAATCTGAAGATAAAAGTTTTTGGAAAGATCAAAGAGCCTACGAAAAAGAATTAAAAAAGAAAGACGAAGTTGCCCACGAAGCTTATCTGCGAGGCAAAAAAGATGCATATGCAGAACACAACAACCAATGTAATGCGCATTGCAATCACGGAGCCTATTTAAGTTTCATGTGAGTTATTATTACCATAATGACCAGAGCAAAGAAGATCATATAGAAGGTCAAATGCAGCCAGAATAATTGTAAAAACGCCTGGTATAAGATTAGGTATGTTTTAAAAGATAAAAAAACCGTTTCCATAAAGGAAGCGGTTTTTTTATAAAATTACCCATACTATCCTAAATATGTATCTATATTTGCAGTATATTTAAAGAAACATGCAACAAACTACAAATACCATTTTAATGATTCGTCCTATTGGTTTTAGGAAGAATGAACAGACAGCCGTAAATAATTATTTTCAGGAAGATATTGATTTGCAAAATGCTGAAATTAACAAAAAAGCACAAGAGGAATTTGATGGATATGTTTTTAAGTTAAAAAGTTATGGTGTAAATGTTGTAGTAGTTTCTGATACAGAGGAGTTTGATACTCCGGATTCTATTTTTCCAAACAATTGGATTTCTTTTCATGCTGACGGAACCGTTGGTTTGTATCCAATGTTTGCTGAAAACAGAAGATTAGAAAGAAGAGATGATATTTTAAACGAATTAGAAAAAAACGGATTTCTTATAGAAAATGTAGTAGACTATACTTCTGCAGAAGATGAAGGTTTGTTTTTAGAAGGCACAGGAAGTATTATTTTAGACAGAGCAAACAAGAAGGCATATTGTGCTTTGTCTGCAAGAGCAGATGAAGATTTGTTTATTGAGTTTTGTGAGGATTTTGAATATACACCCGTAGTTTTTGTTGCAAATCAAACGGTAAAAGGAGATAGAGCAGCAATTTATCATACAAATGTTATGATGTGTGTTGCAGAAACTTTTGTTGTAATCTGTTTGGCTTCTATAGATGATAAAGCAGAGAGAAAAAATGTTTTAAAACACCTAAAAGAAGACGGGAAGCAGGTTGTTGATATTACAGAAGCTCAAATGCACAGTTTTGCAGGAAATATGCTGCAAGTTCGTGGTGCAAATGCCGAACAGTTTTTAGTAATGAGTACAGCTGCATACGACTCCTTAACACAAAGTCAAATTGCCAAAATTAACAACCATTGTAAAATTATTTCTAGTTCTTTAGAAACTATTGAAACTTGTGGTGGTGGAAGTGCACGTTGTATGATGGCAGAAGTTTTTCTTCCAAAAATCTAGAATTTACACTGTAAAGTAAAATAGTTTTTTTTTGATATATTTATAAAATTAACCAAATACTATTGGCTATTGTACCCGTAATAGTTGTTATTAAATTTATTTAAAGATACTTATAAAAAAGAGCCTGTAAAAGCACGAGCCATAAGCTTTGTGTTGGGTGCAACTGTAAATCTTCATTTAATTTTTATAATCAGTACTATTGTTTCAATCCTTATTCCACTAACTGACGTTAAAAGTATTTCTCATCAATTTATAAAAGCATTTATTTTAGTCGTGCTAGTAGCAGCGTTTTCTAAATATGTTATTGTAAAATAGTACGCCCAAAAAAATAAAAAATTTAATGAGCCTTTTGATGGCATTGTTTATGTTGCAAAGGTTTCTATTGGTTTTGCCCTTTATAAAATACTTTATACACGTATCAATATGGTATGGAAGTTGGTATTGCTAGAGCATTTACACGCAAGTTCCTGCATATGCTACTTTACGCCTTATAATGGGCTATTTTATAAGGAAAGCAAAATTACCTAAGAACCGAATGCAACTCAATTTATTAGGATTGTTTTTGGCAACGCTTCTTCATGGATATTACGACTTCTTCTTATTTACAAACTTCATATCAAGCCTCTCTATTGGTGCATTCATTTCTTTGGCAATGGGAGTTATACTTTCTAGAAAGGCCATTAAAAGTCATCAAAATAGCTCTAAGTTTAAAGCTTAACAATCTTTCTTACAATACTATTATTGTCTTTTAAATGTATTTTTAGATAATAAACACCTTTAGATAGAAAAGAGATATCAATTTCTTTCTCATTTGGAATGATAAGAGTAGGCACCTTTTTTCCGAAGGAATTATAAATTTCAATAGTAGAAAAAGGCAAACTTGTTTTAATTTTTATTTTATGAGTTGCAGGATTTGGACTGATATTAATAAGGGTCAATTTGTTTTCAGATATTGATAAAAGGACCGAAGTTTCGTCATAAAACTCATATAATTTTTGTTTAAAAGTAAATGTTGTTCCAGAAATAGTAGTGCTAAAATTTTCTCGTGATATGTAATATTTTCCGGTATTGCTAATGTTTGTAATCGCTTCTATTTGGCTTCCTTGTCCGATTTTATCTTTTAAAGAAATTTTAGTAAAACCAGAAAAGAAGATGTTTTCACCAGGCATCCTATTGTAGCTAATGTAAATTAGAAAAGGGGTTAAAGATGTATCATAACCTGTTAAGAAAAAACGATCCTCCGTGTATGTGGCGCTAGTTATTAATCCTTGAATATCCCCAGAGCTAATTTTTGAAGCAACATGGCTGCCGGGGGTCAAAGGAATTTTATAAACATTTGTTTTTAAATCTGCCCAGTTTTTAGTGAAAATCAAAATTTGATTCTCATAGATAACAATTCCTTCCGCATCAAAATTAGAACTATTTGTTTGACTTGAAAATACTGTTTGATCTTCATAAGAAAAAGAGATAGTTGCCGCAGAAACCGTATTGCTTTCTTTAAAGTCTGATTTTAAAATGGTATAAATTTTTAAATCTTCCCGATTGCCATTATTGTTGCCAATATCAGCAATAAAAATATGCGTATCATTTTCAGCTAAATCTTCCCAATCTACATTGGTAGCATTTGAAATTGAGACTGTTCTTAATATAGCCCCAGACAAACTATCTACTTCATATAGCTTTGCAGCATCACCACTGTCATTATGTGTTATTATTTTTCCATCTAAAAATAGCAAACCAGAAGTTTCTTTCACTTTTTCTGGCAACTCAAATTTCTCTTTAAAATTATGTATTTGGTTTTGGCTATACGTATTCGTAAAAGCAAATAATAAAGAGAGATAAAGGAGTGGTAGTTTCAAATTATTTTTTTAACACTTCTTCAATTATTTTTCCGGAAGTGCCGTTCGGAGCTTCAATTTTTAATAAATTAGAAATGGTTGGGGCAATGTCTATAATTTTATATTTTTTTGTTGAGATACCTTTTTCAATTCCATTTCCGTAGAAAATAAGAGGAACATGGGTGTCATAAGAATACCCAGAACCATGGCTAGTTCCTTTTCTACTGCTGCCATCTAATGTGGCCGGATACGGAATCATTAAAACATCACCAGAGAACTTAGAATTGTAACCTTCCTGCAATGCATGCATAATTCCTTCTGTAAAGTTTGTGGTTTGCAATGTTCTTGCAGTAACCGACTTGTATATTTTATCAAAATTTAAAACTTCATCGGCTAGCCTTTGTGCAACAGTATTTTTGTTAAAACCCAAAGCTTCTATCTTTTCTTTATTTAGGAAAATCTGATAATTAGACACATCTTCTATCAGGTCTGTCGCGTTAAAGTATTTTTGGGTTACCTCTGAAAGGAATTTATTAAGTTTCTCATTATCCATATAATGCG
This sequence comes from Arenicella sp., assembly GCA_047614925.1. GTDB lineage: Bacteria > Bacteroidota > Bacteroidia > Flavobacteriales > Flavobacteriaceae > Polaribacter. The sequence continues at coordinate 11,037 of JBLHIE010000029.1, read as the reverse complement.
CCGGAATCTTTAACGACTGCAAGTAAGAAGGAACATGCACGGCTGCATGATCTGCTGTAAGAAATAAGGTATAATTTCCTTTACCAACTTCTGCATCTAAAAAGTTAAAAAAATGAGCCAAGTCTTTATCGAGGCGTAAATAAGTGTCTTCTGTTTCTACCGCAGCAACGCCGTACCTGTGACCTACATAATCTGTAGATGAGAAACTTACTGTTAAGAAATCTGTAAATTTACCTTTACCTAAGGCTTCTCCTTTAATAGCTGCTTTGGCAAAGTCTACGGTATATGTATTTCCTGCAGGAATTACTTTTATCAAACTAAAATTGCCATTTTTCTCTCTTAACCTTTTCAAGTCTTTCGGGAAAATAGGCTTTTCTTGTCCGCTTAAATTATTTTCATACACATTATCATCTGCTCTACTTTGAGTGTATGTTTTTATATCATACAAAGTTTCCCAAGTTTGGTTTAAGTATTCATCTGCTTTATTATTACCGTTAAATTCTTTTACCCAAGTTGGTAGTTTTTCCATGTAAAAAGAGCTTGTAATCCATTGGTTTTTATCTCCGGCGTCATACCAATACGCTGCGTTTGCGGTATGGCCAACAGGTAAAACTGCAGACCTATCTTTAATCGCAATTCCTATCGTTTTACCCTGCATGTTTTGTGCTAATTGCAACTGGTCTGCAACCGTTGTTGTATACAACCTGTGAGGAGATTTTTGACCAACCACCCCATCATTACCAACTGTTTTATAATTTGCATCATCTACACAATAGATGCTTTTCTTTAAAACTTTATCATACCAGTTATTGGAAATAATGCCATGATTGCTAGGAGATGTGCCCGTAAAAATAGAAGCGTGGCCAACAGCTGTATAGGTGGGAATAAAATTATAATGTGCATTTTCTAATGAAAATCCGTTTTTCAAGATTCTATTAAATCCGCCTTCACCATATCTGTCTGCAAAACGAGTTAAGTAATCGTACCTCATTTGATCGATAACAATACCAACAACTAATTTTGGTTTTGTTGAAGTTGACTCCGTTTTTTTACAATTTGCAAATAAAAGAATGGCTGTTAATAGGTAAAAAAATATTTTTTTCATTATTAAAAATAAATGTAGTTCCTATCAAAGGTAATTATTTTTTGTTTTGATGTGTCATAATTAACACTCAATTAATCATAATTTAATACTTTAGCTTAAAATTTGTTTGAATGACGTATTTAGAACATGTTGGTAAGTATTTTATGATGTTAGAGCGTGTTTTTAAGAAGCCGCAAAAACCGCTTATTTTTTATCAGGCCTTATTAAAAGAAATAGAAGATTTGGGTTTGAAGTCTTTGGGTATTATTATGTTTATCTCTTTTTTTATAGGCGGTGTAATTTCACTTCAAACTGCCTTAAATTTAGACAGCCCTTTTATACCCGATTCTTTAATAGGTTTTGCGGCAAAAAGATCTATCATATTAGAGTTTGCACCTACTTTTTGTTCTATTATTCTAGCAGGTAAAGTAGGTTCTTATATTACTTCTAGTATCGGTACAATGAGAGTTACAGAACAAATTGATGCTTTAGAGGTTATGGGTATAAATTCTTTAAATCTTTTAGTGCTGCCAAAAATTATAGCGGCTTTATTCTTCTATCCGTTTTTAATTCTTTTGGCAATGTGCTTAGGTATTTTTGGGGGTTGGATTGCAGGTGTGCTTTCTGGTTTATTTTCGGGTGCAGATTATATTATTGGTTTGCAAACAGAATTTGATCCGTTTTTAATTGTCTACGCCTTAACTAAAACACTTATTTTCTCCTTTATAATTGCTACAGTTCCATCTTATCATGGTTATTATGTAAAAGGTGGTTCTATTGCAGTAGGAAGAGCAAGTACCCAGGCAGTTGTTTGGACAACCATTTTAATTGTAGTGGCCAACTATATTCTAACTCAATTGTTATTAACATAAGATATGATAGAAGTTAAAGATTTATATAAAGGTTTTAATGGTGTTGAAGTTCTAAAAGGAATTTCTACCACCTTTCTAGCAGGAAAAACAAATCTTATTATAGGACAAAGTGGCTCGGGAAAAACGGTTTTATTAAAATCACTAATAGGTCTACATATACCAGAAAAAGGCACCATTTCTTTTGATGGAAGAGTAAATACTGCTTTTTCGGAAAAAGAGAAAATGCAATGGAGGCAAGAAATTGGAATGGTTTTTCAAGGAAGTGCCTTATTTGATTCTCAAACAGTTGAAGAGAACGTAATGTTTCCTTTAAAAATGTTTACAAACAAAAATCAGGCTGAAATGCGAGATCGTGTAAACACTGTTTTGAAAAGGGTTAATTTAGAAAATTCAAATAAAAAGTTACCGGCAGAGTTGTCTGGTGGTATGCAGAAGAGGGTTGCTATTGCAAGAGCCATTGTCATGAACCCAAAGTATTTGTTTTGTGATGAGCCAAACTCTGGTTTAGATCCTCAAACAGCAATTGTAATAGATAATCTAATTCAAGAAATTACAGACGAATTTAAAATAACTACGGTTATTAATACGCACGATATGAATTCTGTAATAGAAATTGGAGAAAAAATAGTTTTTTTAAATAAGGGTGTAAAAGCTTGGGAAGGGACAAGTAAAGATATATTTTCTACTGATAATGAAGCGGTTGTAAGTTTTGTGTATTCATCCAATTTATTAAAAAAAGTAAGAGAAGTTTATTTAAATGAAACTAAATAAAAAATTGCTAGGTTTTCTTAAAATAAGCCATATATTTGCACCCGCTAAGCGAAAATAATGACCTGGTAGCTCAGTTGGTAGAGCATCTCCCTTTTAAGGAGAGGGTCCTGGGTTCGAGCCCCAGCCCGGTCACAAAAAGTGTAAAAAGAGTTTGTAGTTTTCTACAGACTCTTTTTGGTTTTAAGAGTTTTTTAGCCGAATAGTTGTCGGTTTTAGAATACCTTAAAAGGTTTTTAAACAATCTCTGGATGCTAAAGGCAAGATGCTTTGCGATTGGTTTTTAGATTTAACATAATTTCTACCCTAAAATAGCTATTTAATAAATATTTTTGTTCTGAAATTTCTTTACAATGATGCACAAATTTTATATGCTATTTATTTTAATCTTTTTTATGAATGCTACAAACCAATTACTTGTTGATTTTAATTTAAATTCAGATACCTCTAAATGGCAAACCGTCGATGATGTTGTGATGGGCGGAAAATCTAGTGGGCATTTCAAAATAAATAAAAAAGGGTTTGGTGAGTTTTATGGAAAGGTGTCTTTAGAAAATAATGGCGGATTTTCATCTCTAAGACATCGGTTTTCTTTGATGAAAGTTCAAGGTTTTAAAGAGGTTGTTTTAAGTGTGAAAGGTGATGGTAAAAAATATCAATTTAGAATAAAAGATAAAATCTCTAATTATCATTCGTTTATTACCGGTTTTCAAACCAATGGCGAGTGGCAAACCATTAAAATTACACTGTCAGAAATGTACCCTGCATTTAGGGGAAGAAACTTATCTATTGGAAATTTTTCATCTCAAAATATAGAAGAAATTGCATTTTTAATAGGCAATAAGACTGCAGAAAAATTCAAGTTAGAAATTGATAAAATATACTTCCAGTAATGTAAATAAATTTCTTCAAATTGGTTTTTTTTGTATCTTTCCCAGGTTCAAAAAAACCAATAATGGAAGAAGATCTTAACAAAAATGCTACGCACAATTCCACCGCCACCGAATCTTCGGGGCAAAGTGTGCAAAAAAATATTACGGGTTTATTAAAAACTACAAAAAGCTTTTTAATAGAACTTTTTGATTTTAGAGAAGATACAGATCATGAAGCAACTATAGAAGCTATTAAAGTAGATATTCCTTTTAAAGGAGCAACGGCATGGATTCTTATCTTTGCGGTCTTTTTGGCGTCTATAGGCTTAAATGCAAACTCTACCGCTGTTGTGATTGGTGCCATGTTAATATCTCCTTTAATGGGACCGATTTTAGGAATTGGAATGTCTTTTGCTTTAAACGATATAGATACCTTTAAGAAGTCTTTAATAAATTTAGGAACCATGATCGGACTCAGTTTATTCGCTTCCTTCTTGTTCTTTTACTTCTTTCCGTTAAGTGAAGATAACTCAGAATTATTAGGACGTGTAAGTCCAGACATTCGAGATGTGCTTATTGCTTTTTTTGGAGGTTTGGCCTTAATGGTTGCGAGAACTAAAAAAGGAACTGTTGCTTCTGTAATTTTTGGTGTTGCCATTGCAACGGCTTTAATGCCGCCATTATGTACCGCTGGTTACGGATTGGCAAAAGGTAATTTCACCTACTTTTTTGGTGCGATGTATTTATTTACCATCAATACTATTTTTATTGCGTTGGCAACATTTTTAGTAATGAAACTGTTAGGCTTTCCAATGCATAAATATGCAAACGCGGCAAAAAGGAAACGCTATTCTACCATTGCAACTGTAGTAGGTTTAGCGGTTATGATTCCAGCAATTTTTACTTTTATTACCGTATTTCAAAAAAATCAAGTAAAAACAGAGGTTGCTGATTTTATAAAAAAAGAAATAAAAACTATTCAGGGTTTTCAGTTAATTGATGATACTTACAGTTATGAGGACAAGGAGATTTATTTAAATTTCTTTAATGAAGTTAGTGAAGTAGAAAAAAATATTTTGAGCAATCAATTAGCTAATAATATAAATTACACAAAAATAAAGGACTTTAAAATTATTATAAAAGGAAGTGATACCAAAAGTTTTGAATTAATTACCACTGCGTACACAGAAAAAAGAGAAGAACTTCAAGAGAGTAAAAATATAATTGCAGGTTTGCAAAAACAGCTAACTGGCTTACAAGAAACAATTTCTAGTTTAAATAACAGAATAGAGCAAGATGCGTTGAATAAAAACAAGAATGTAATTGCTTTTAGTAGTATTGCGAAAGATGCTAAAATAAGATATGTAGATATTGAGGAAATCGGTTTTGCAAGCGTATTATTTTCTAAAGATTTTATTAAGATAGACACCATTCCGGTGGTCACTATAAAATGGAATTTAAGATTAATAGACAGTATTATTACTCCTAAAGAAAGAGATTTGAGGCGTTGGCTTCAAAAAGAAATGAAGCTAGACACTTTATTCATCAAAAGAGATTAACAGTAAAAAAGCTTCTGAAAAGGAGCTTTTTTACCGTTTATCTTTCATAAGATTTTACTTCTACATTCTGATGAAACAAGTACATTTTTTTGTTTGCCATGTTTAAACATTCATAGCGTGTTCTTCTTTTGTTTCCTCTTTTGTAAATAGCATCTTTAAAGATAAATAGGCTTCCAAAAGGAATGGCAAAAATAAAGTGCTTGCCTATTGCTGCAAGGTTTCCTTTTAATGCTAGAGACAGGTTTACATCTGAATCTGTGCTTGCTTTTGCATTTTTTAAATAGTGTGCTAAAGAAGGAAGTATTTCTTTTGGATATATTTCTGGGTTTAAGAAAGGCAGCATTAGATGTTGAAAAACGGCTTTCCATTCTTTTCCATGCGGTTGTACTCTGCCAAACCTTTGATGCGTAACATGATGTGCAATTTCATGCACTAACGTTAGCAAAAACTGGTGTTTATTAAGGTTGTTATTTACGGTTATTTGAAACTTGCCATTTGGCATACTTCTAAAATCGCCATGCTTTGTGGCACGCTGATCTACTATTTTTAAAGTAAAATGATGCTCATTGATTAAAAATTCCATAAACGGAATTGCCTTGAAGGGAACAAAATTTTGATAATTTGAATTCAATATTTTAAATTTGCTATTTGCTATTTGCTATTGCTACCTACTAATTACGGATTTGAAGAAGAAACTTGCAATACCTTTCCATTATAAAATTTATTTCCGGTTAAAGAGAAATTGTAAATATAATCTGCCATTTCTACTGCAGAAAGTGGGGCTTGGTATCCAGGAAAAGCCTCTTCTAACATTTCTGTTTGCACGGCACCTAAAGCCAAAACATTAAAAGCAATTTGTTGTTCTTTGTATTCTTCTGCTAATAATTCGGATAGCGTAATTACGGCACCTTTTGCAGAGGAGTATGCAGCCAAACCAGGAAACTTTAAGCTTCCTTGAATTCCGCCGATAGAACTGATTGTAACGACATGACTTCCTTTTTGTAAAAACGGAATCATTAATTTTGTGATTTCTGCAACACCAAAAACATTTACTTTATATACTTCTAAAAAATCTTCTGAAGATAACTCTGTAAAGGGTTTGTTGATTAACTTGCCTGCATTATTGATTAAAACATCTACTTTTTTCCATGTATTTTTTATAAAGTCTGTGACTTTATTTAAATCTTTACCATCAGAAATATCTACAGATAATACCGTAATGTTTTTATGGTTTACTGCAAGTAAAGGTCCGGTGCTTCTTGACAATGCTAGTACTTGGTGTCCGTTTTCTGCAAATTGTTTGGCGAGCTCAAAGCCGATTCCTCGGCTCGTTCCTGTAATTATTATGTTTTTCATTTTTTTTTATTTAAAGTAAGCAAATTAGGTATTTTTTCATACATTTAGTGATATAACAGAGACAAATGAAAAAAAATATTTTAGTATTTATTGCAGTATTCTTTGTGCAGATTATAGCAGCACAAACCACTTATATTTTGTGTGGAAAATTAGTAGATACAAAGTCTGGCGAAATAGGCTCTAAAAAAACCATTATTGTAAAAGACAACAAGATTTTTAATGTGATGGACGGTTATGTTTTACCAAAAAGTTCTACTGCAATTACAATCGATTTAAAAGACAAGGTAGTAATGCCTGGTTTGATAGATTTTCATGTGCACATAGAACAAGAATTTGATAGAAATACAAGACTGAATGGTTTTATTTTAAATGAAGCAGATGTGGCTTTTAACTCGGTAGGCTTTGCAAAGACTACCCTTTTAAATGGTTTTACAACCGTAAGAGATTTGGGAGGAACCGGTGTGAATATTTCTATTAAAAACGCAATAAATGCTGGTAAAATTCCAGGGCCAAGAGTTCTTACGGCTGGGAAGGCGTTGGCAACTACAGGAGGTCATGCAGATCCAACAAACGGAAGTAGTAGGCGGTTATTAGGCAATCCAGGTCCGAAAGAAGGAGTTGTAAACTCTGTTGACGATGCAAAAAAAGCAGTAAGACAGCGCTATAAAAATGGGGCAGATTGGATTAAGATTACTGCAACTGGCGGTGTTTTAAGCGTTGCGAAATCTGGCGATAATCCGCAATTTACAGTGGAAGAGGTAAAGGCTATTTGTGAAACGGCTAAAGATTACGGAATGTACGTTGCAGCGCATGCACATGGAGATGAAGGAATGCGAAGAGCCATTGTTGGCGGTGTGAAAACCATTGAACACGGGACGTATATGAGTGACGAAACGATGGAGTTGATGAAGAAACACAACGCGTATTTAGTGCCAACCATTACCGCAGGTAAAGAAGTGGCAGAGAAAGCGAAGATAGCTGGGTTTTATCCGGACATTGTGGTTCCTAAGGCGTTGGCTGTAGGGCCACAAATTCAAGGAACGTTTGCAAGAGCTTATAAAAAAGGGGTTGGAATTGCATTTGGTACAGATGCAGGTGTTTTTAAACACGGTAATAATGGCAAAGAGTTTGGTTTTATGGTGGAAGCAGGAATGCCGGCTATGGAGACCCTACAATCTGCAACGATTACAAACGCAATGTTGTTGAAAATGGAAAGTGAAATCGGGCAAATTAAAAAAGGATTTTATGCAGACATTATTGCAGTAGACGAAGATCCGGCACAAAACATTGCTACAATGGAAAAGGTTGTCTTTGTAATGAAAAATGGTAAAGTATATAAAGATGAGAAATAAAAATTTAAACCTATTTATTGTCGCGTTTGCGGTAATCACCATCATTGCAAACTTTGTGCAAAACAATCCAACAAGTGATCTTTTTGGCTTCGAAGTAAATTCTTGGTTTGTTAGAATATTATGGCTATTAATTGGGTTGGTTTCTTATAAAAGATACAAAGACAAAAAAGAGGAAGAAGCGAATTAAAGCAGTTTTTTAACCTAGTCAAAAGTAATGGATTGGTAGGCCCCTATCGCAGGATTAGAAGCTCTATCAACTCCCAAAATATCGAAAGCATAAGGTGTTGCAATTGCATTGTTGATTGCATCACTTTGCGCTCCGATAATAAAATCGCTTTTTTGCGTAGCTCTAAAATCTGGATTCCCATTTAAGATAATGCTGCTATAATTTGTGTTGTTTGCAAAATCTACTTCAGCAACACCACTATAAGAATCATTAGAATCACTAAATTTTATTAGGCAGTTTTTTATTGAATAATTAAATAAACCACCACCTTCTACTTTATCAATTAAAAACTCTATGTTGTTATTTCCATCAAAGATACAATTGGTAAAATTTGCTGCTATTAAATCTTTAGTTTCTACAACTTCTTGATCTGTTGCATCCGTATAAGCAAAAAAGTTGTTTATCAAAACCGCGGGCAATTGTCTACTGCCGCTATTCCAATAATTTGCAAAAGTACTGTGACTAAAATTATAAGTTCCGCCCACAGTGGCCGCCAAAGAAGCTTGTCCTGCAGAACCAATTACTACATTGTGTGCTTCAATATTGGTTTCTCTTGCTAAAACCCCGAAATTAGAATGATTGTAAATTTCTGTATTTTGAAGTTTTAAAGTAGGAGTGGAGTTAGAGCCAATACTATCGATTAGGATTCCTATAATTCCGTTTTTAATTTGTGCATGCTGTATTTCATTGTCTTTGCTTCCTGCACGCATCCAAATTGTGCCCCATTGACCAGGAATTTCACTAAAACGATGTTCCAATCGATCACCTTCAAAAATCACTTTTTCAGCGAGTGTTCCGTTTACTTTTAAGGTGGCTTTGTTGTCTATAATTAAGCCAGAATTGTCATGAAAATAGATTCTTGCACCTGCTTCTATCGTTAATGTCTTATTTGCAGGTACAGCTGCATAGCCGTAAATAACAATTGGCTTTGCTTTTGTAAAAGTAAGTTCTGTATCTTCTAAAAACCTCCCTTTAATTGTTGTGGGTTGTCCGTTTAAAGAAAGGCTGTCTACTTTCATTGTAATACTCTCTTTTGCAGGAAAGATAAAGGTGGCATCTTCTACTAAGGTAACCAAATCTATGTGTTGCTGATTACTACCATTGTCAAATAAAATTTGATCTGTGTATAGCGGATTTGGCTGATTTGAAACATTTACAGTTGTTTCAATAAAAACAAAAATACTGTCTCTAGCAAGTATATCGATGTCATTAAACTCTTTTCCTGGAATACCATCAACATTTAGTCTATAATTAGATGCCTCTCCCTTTTCTAATCGAATGCTTGGAATTGTAATTGCATTACTCCCTCTGTTGTATACTTTTAAATTATAAGTGGCAGAACCAATGTTGGTAAAAACAGTGTCTAAAAAAATAGTATCCTTAGAAAATTCTAGTTTTCCAAAATTAGGTATTGTAGAAAAATCTTTTCTACAAGCACTCATAGAAATTAGGGCAACACAGACGGTAAAAGTAATAAAGTAACGCATAATTTTGTGTTCGGTTTTGACTGCACGCAACCATAAATTTATTAAAATATAAAAATAGAACTTTTAATTCCGTGAATTATTGCTTTACCAATTCTATTTCGAACAGTTTACCCCAATGTTTTCCGGTAACAAATAATCTATTGTTTTCAGCATCATAAGCAATTCCGTTTAAAACTTCGTCATCGGCAACCAATTTTTGGGTTTTTGCCATTTCTTTTTCCAACCCTCTTAAATCTCCAAGACCTTCTACGATTCCTGTTTTAGCATCTATAATGGCAATGGTGTTTTTTTGATACTTATTAGCGTATATTTTACCATTAACAAACTCTAATTCATTTAAGTAATTTACAGAACGGTCATTTGTATATACCTGTATTGAACTGGTTTCTTTTAGTGTTTCTTTGTCTAGAAACCAAATTTTATGGGTTCCATCAGATTTAATTAGCGCTGTTTCGTTATGTGTTAAACCCCAGCCTTCTTTACTTTTGTGATAAGGGAATTCTTTTTCCTGCTTAAAAGTTTCTAAATTGAATACAAAACCTTTTTTATTTTCCCAAGTTAACCAAATAATTTTATTGTTTACAATGGTCATTCCTTCCCCAAAATATTTTTTATCTAAGGCTACCTGTTGTAAAACTTCACCTGTTTTAAGCGCTACTTTTCTTAGCGTAGATTTTCCTCTTTGGCCTGTAGTTTCATATAAGAAGCCTTTATGATACTCTAAACCTTGGGTGTACGCTTTTTTGTCATGTGGGTATTCATTAATAATTTTATACTTATAAATAGCAGGTTTGTTCTTTGCAAAAATCTCTAAAAAGCCATTTTCTTTTTTCGTTTTTCCACCGAAGAAAGCTAGGGCATTAATGGCATGTTTACCAACGCCAAAATCTGATGTATTGATGGTTACAGAATTACCGTTACTCGCAATTTCCTTTCCATTGATGTAAAATTGAATTTTATCTACAACTTTGTCATTTTTCTCAATTAATTTTATGGTAATAGAATCATTGATAACTATTTTCTTTGGTTTTTCTAAAGAGAATTTATAATCGTTGGCACAAGAAAATGTTAGCAATAAAAGACATAAAAAAGAGGTTAAAATAGCAGCATTTTTCATTATTTGTAAAGATTTAAGAGTATTAGAAAGTAAATATTCAAAAAAAAGTGAACACTAAACAACTTTTAACAGCTAAAAGAAGCTTAATTTTGGTTTTAATTCAAATAAAAACTATTTATTTATTTGTAAATTAAAAAATAAGGTTAAATTTGCATCCTCAAAATAGTTAACAACAGCTATTTAGAAGGCTGAGTAAAACTTTACCAATTTTGCTCTCACAAACATAACATTAAAGTATTAAATATATATAAAATGAGAAAAGGAATTCATCCAGAAAATTACAGAATGATGGCTTTTAAAGACATGTCTAACGGAGATGTATTTATAACGCGTTCTACTGCAGA
>JBLHIE010000028.1:0-16356 GCA_047614925.1 Arenicella sp. | reverse complement strand
TACTGCGCTCTGAGCATTTATGTAAAACATCTCATATAGCGCACAAAGTTCTCGTTTACGGGTCTTCATTTGCGTATCACAAGAACTTTTAATTTCGATTAGCATTACTTTTTACGAGATAGTGTCATCCTCTAAAACCTGAATATATCGCAACATACAGTTTGTTTTAAAAGCATTGAAAGCTGTTGGTGTTTAAAATCTATAAATTATATTATAATTAAAAATTTTAGCATTTTTTTACTAAGTTAGCTATAAGTAATTTAAAAATTGAAATGTTTTAATAATTAATTTTCTTAGTTCATTTCCAAAGAATTATAAATTTTTATTTACTGCGAAGCAAATCACTTATTAATTTAACCATCCAAATTCTGTAAACTATCTAGCAGACCACTAATTCATGAGTATGTTAAACAGTCTAGTATGACAGCTACACTTAATAGATATGAAGTGTATTCTAAGGACCTTTTTTACCTTCTATTCCTCTTCGTTTTTTCTTCTCAAATGTTTCTTTAAAATTATAATGAAATCCTTTAGGATGCAAGAGGATTTATGCATCAAATAGGAGAGGAGCATATACGCTTTTTCCGAAGTAATAATAGGAGCGAAGTGGGAATGTGTTTGGGATGTGGTTATTTCCTACCTGATGAAAATTAACTATTTTTTTAAAATCCATAATCTTATTTTTTAATTTCTTAATTGCATTTTCAATCAATTCATTTTGAATTCTTATTCTCCTAAAGGCTATTATTTTTTCTATCTCTTTTTCATTCCTTTTAATCTAAGGGGATTGAGCTATTTATTTGATAAGAATATCAAAATAATTTAATCTACTATACTTATTTCCATAAAATAAGTATTAATACCTATAAATTTGAGTATTTATACTCTTTCCTGTTTTCTTATATTAATATAAGTTTGATTCATCTTTATTGAAAACTTTCTATTTACATATCGATTGCTCAACAATGCTTCATAGATTTTTTTTCCAAACTAAAAATATATAAAAAAGCATTGAAATTTGTACTAAAAAAAGAAAATATTATGACCAAAGCAGAGCTAAACAACCCTAATTTTTTATCTATAATAGTCGAACCCATTTGGGACAAAGAAGTTCAATATTTCTTTGATGCTCAAGATTATAACTGCATGATGCACGCCAATAATGACGCTAAAAATGAGAATGCTAGAACTATTGATCTCAAAAGCTATTCTGAGGTGAGTGAATTGAGTGCTAAAATCTATTATTACGTATATTACCAATTTATGCCAATGGGTAAAACCAAATGGAATCAAAACAAATTGTTTTCTTTTCGCAATTGGCTTACGCATGGTTGTCCAAAAGATAATGCTGCTTTAGAGGTTTTTAAAAACAAACAAGTTGCTATTGCACAAGACGCTAGCCTAAGGCAAAGGAAAAATATAAATGATATCAAAAAAGGTTCACCTGAATATATAAACCTTCTCAATGCATTTAAAGGTATTATGGATCTACCTAACGATCATCCTAATAGTTTTTACACATTAGGAGGCATCCATTGGTATCCCGGAAACACCTATTGTGAACATCATATTCATCCATTTTTAGCATGGCATCGAGCATATATTCTTCAATTTGAAAATGCATTGCGTTCTATTAAAGGATGTGAGAATGTGACCTTACCTTATTGGGATATTTCAGATGATACATATCCAGAGATATTTTCAGAAGGCCCATTCATTGCTTCTCATCCCCAAGATAAGAAGCCAATTCCCTCTAGTTACAAACTTCCAACGAAATTTATAAAAGATTACCCTAATGAGGTAACATATGGATCAATAAAAGAAGATGGAAGTATTATTCGTAATAATGCCACAGTCTATAATGAGAATAAGTGGAAATATATCAGAGACGCCAATCATGATCCAACAAATATAAACAAAGTGTATCTCGATAAAATCATTCAATTACCATTTTGGAATGCCTTTAATGGATTAAATAAAAGTGGAAACTATGTTGCTTCAGAGTCATTAATGCATGCACATGATATGATCCATAATAGCAACGGAGCAACAACTGCAAATCAGGATGTCACTGGTTTTGAACCTGTTTTTTGGTTATTCCATGCAAACTGGGATCGCTTAATGTGGCAATGGCAAAAATTACACCACACAACAAACGTGGATGATTTTAAGAAAAATGTTAAAGCCTGCGGCGATAGTACAGATTGGATAGATGGCGTTGGATTAAATAAATTGGATCCTTTTACGAAATCTTTAGGCCTTACCGTGGATAAGACCATCAATCTAAATGACATGGGAATTAACTATGTGGAGCCAGCGCTTCCACTAACTAAACCCGAAATTTTTTCTACAGATGAAGTCTCTTTACATCGCAGTGCTAATAAAGGTCAATCCAACAAAAGTGTATTTACTGTAGGCAATATGTCTTATGTGTCTCTTAGGGTTAAAGACGTAAATCGTTTAAAAATATCTGGTTCTTTTACAGTGTCCTTGTATTTAGGTGCTGAATTACTGCAAACAAGATTCTTCTTACAGGCTACAAATCCTGGGAATTGCGCAAATTGTGTAAAACAAGCACTTGTTAGCTTTGATTTTGAATTTGAAAACAAAAAACTGCAAAAAGCAGACGGGAAAGTGAAAGTCGAAATACAACTTTCACGTGAGAATGAAGATGGTAAGGGACCTGTGATTCCTTTTAAGGAAATAGGGAATCCTACTATCAATATTCGACTTATTCATTAAGTTATTGAAAAAGTTGTAGCCTTAAAAAAAAGATAAATAAATCACACAGTTAATACTATTCGTCATGAAACTTACCAATTATTTTAAGCTAATTGCCTCTCTATTTATATCTAAACTAAGCTCTATTTGCTTTGCTTCTATTGGATTGCTCCTTATATCTTGTAATCAAACAAGCACAAGTGACTATGCAGTTCTTAAAGCTCCAGTAGTATTTACACCAAACATTCCAGTAGATGTAGATCCTGAGTTACAAGAAAAACTAAAAAAAGAAGGCGATATTTACACTTTGAATGAAACCTATAACCTCTATAGCTGGCAGGCATTTATGGCCATTCATTGGCCTGTATCGAAAGATGGAACCCCAAAATCTAAATTTACAGATGAAGGCACGCCCGCTTGGATAGGTTGGAAAGAAGCCTTTCAGGTATATCGGGAAGATGGTCAAAAACCAGCCCCTTGGGGTGCTCCTAGAACAGACTTTGGACTAGATATTCCCAAAAAAATATTAGCAGATTCCGACGCTCGAATTGTTCTTTCATCAAGTACACCAACACACCCCGATAACTTTAGCAATATTGCCGACGAAACCGACCAGGCTTTTGCAGGGAAGTTATTCGACCAAAACGGCAACGTAGTGGTATACGAAGTACTTATGAATCAAATTGAGTTTGATTATGTGGTAGAGAATCAATTGTATAACATAAATGGACAGTTGAATTTTTCAAGTACCGGTGCCATTGCAGATTTTCCGGCTGGTGATTACAACACTGGATATCTAGGAGCAGTAGAAATTAAACTTGCTTGGAAGATTTTAGAAGGCACAGACATTAAGTCTCGCTATTACAAGAATAAGGGTTATGTCTATGACCAGAATAATGTTTTAGTTGAAAAAAATCTTGGGTTAATTGGAATGCATATTAGCCAAAAGACTCCAACTGGAAAGCAGTGGGTTTGGTCTACTTTTGAGCATGTAGACAATCTAGATCAGAATGTTATTAAAGTTGACGGGAAGCGCAAAGTAATTCACCCAACCCTGCGTGATCCAGACTGCGAAATTTGTCCAGCGAACTACGACGTATCTAACGGTACAACTTTTAAATTTATGGAAGACCCAAAGGGGAACTATTGGCAATTAACGGGTCAGGACAAGCAAAAACGAGATATTATTTACCCAGAACGATATTGGGCATCAGAAAAAGTGCCTAAAACTCAAGCTTTTAGAATGGTAGATATACCTGTTCGTGTAAAAAACATAAATAATCAAATGCAAGCCTATTTTGCAAAAGAAGGGAGTATATGGCAGTACTATAAGCTTGTAGATACTCAGTATCCTTTAAACCAGAATGCTTTGCCAGGTCCACACGGCAATTCCAACAATACGGTTCCTGAATCTGTAGTAAACAAATCGGGCGGGGATCCAAATATTGCTTTGCTAACCAATATAACCATGGAGACCTTCTTTCAAAAAGGAAACCAGAGCGCATCGCATCTAATCGAGGGCAATCCAAAAAACCAAACTACTATTTTTGGAACCGAAAGCTGCATTGCTTGTCATTCTAGCGCTGGTATCTATAACGTTGTAAAAGGAGAAGCCAATAATAATGGACCGCAACTCTCCGGAGATTTTAGCTGGCTTTTAGGCAAAGCTAAGTACAACGATTCAATTCCGGCTCCATACCCGATTCACAAAAATAAATAAGTAGTTTAGAAATAACACCCACACTGCTGCAACCTAGCGTGATGGTTTTTTCTTCGGAATTAATTTAAACAGAAAACAGTATGAATGTAAAGTCGAAAGGTATAGACTGCAAATGCAGTTTTGATACGTCGGAAGAAACAAAGCGGAAAGATGGTAAAAAAATGAGTGTGCTAAATACTCTATCTGTAGTGTTGCTTTTCCTCTTTCCAAAATGTCCGCTCTGTTGGGCAGCCTATGCATCTCTGTTTAGTTTTATAGGATTAGAGTCAATTAGTTATAATTCTAATTGGAGTTATGTTATTCTCGGTCTATTATTAATTGGGAGCTTTTTATTACTGCGGAAACACTATTTAAATAAAGCATGGTTCAGCATTATTTTTTATGGTGTAGGGATTTCTATTTTACTTTTAACGTATTACGCAAACCTCAGTGAAACCTATTGGTTGTATATCATTTTATTTTTAATCGCGCTCAGTAATTTATCTAAACAGACCGGCCAAAAGCTCATAAAATCATTTAAACATTCTTTTTTTAGTTAGATAAAGGTACACAGCATATGAAACCTAAACAAAAACACATTCTAACGCCTTTTCTTTTTGTAATTCCCGTTTTTGAGGGCGTTGATTTAATGGATATTGCAGCACCTCGCGAAATATTTGGTTGGCTAGCAAAAGATGCATCATTCCAAAGAAATGTTATTATTAAATATGTTGGTGAAATGGAAGGGACTTTTACAACGAATAATGGAGTAAAAATTACTGTTGAATCTACATTTTGTAATGCAGATATGCAGCGGCCGAACCTAATTTGGGTTCCGGGAGGCAGTCTAGACGGATTAAAAGCAATAATTACTAATCAAAACTCACCTTTTATTACATATATAAAAAGTGCAGGATTAAAAGCTGATTGGGTATGTTCTGTTTGTGAAGGAGCAATACTATTAGCTAAAACAGGTTTATTAAATGGTCATAAAATCACAACGCATTGGGCATTTGCTGATTGTTTTGGTCAGTACCCAGAGATTACGGTTGTAGCTGGACATCCACGTTATGTAAAAAGTGGCAATAGAGTTACAGGAGGCGGTATTTCTTCTGGGCTTGATGAAGCATTTTATTTAGTTGAATTAATAGCGGGAACAGAGAGTGCTAGAAATATTCAAAAAAAGATGCAGTATTATCCCAAACCACCAGTACATAGTATAATTCCTAAAACAGGATGCTGTCCATTATGAAAACGAATGCTTCTGGGATATTTTACATGCTTTTCAAATAAGAAAATCTTAAGGATATTTTCTCCAACTATTTTTATTTTAAAAAAAACAATAAACTTATTTTATTTAATAATACCCTCTAAATTAAATAATTATGAAATTACGAAATTCTTTAATAGCTGAATTAAAAAACAAATTAAAAAACCTTGGTGATCCAGAAATTTTAACAGATTGTTCGAATTCAGAAAATTATGAGAAACAAAGACTAGTCTTTAATAGAAAATTTGAATTTCGTCCTTCAATTATTATTTTTGTAGAGAATGCTAATCAAGTTAGTCAAATAGTTCTATTTGCTAATGAATATCCAACTGAAATAAAACTTCGTCTTCGATCTGGCGGACATGATCATGAAGGAGAATGTTCAGGCACAAATGTTGTTTTACTTGATTTTTCTAAATTGAGTACCATTGAAATAGTACAAAATGAAGTCTATAAACCTACTCAAGAAGCTTTTAAAAAATTAATTGTTGGGCCTGGGGCACGTTTTACGGATATTAAACCAAAACTTGATAGAGAAGATGTTGGTATTCCTCATGGTACGTGTGAAACAGTTGCTATTGCAGGTTTTACGATGGGAGGCGGTTGGGGCCCCTGGACTAGATTACACGGTATGGCTTGTGAAAGTTTAATTGGAGCTACTATTGTTTTGGCGAATGGCGATATACAAACACTCTCTTATTTAGAGGATCCTAAAT
Organism: Arenicella sp.; assembly: GCA_047614925.1. Taxonomy (GTDB): domain Bacteria; phylum Bacteroidota; class Bacteroidia; order Flavobacteriales; family Flavobacteriaceae; genus Polaribacter. The sequence continues at coordinate 9,950 of JBLHIE010000028.1, read as the reverse complement.
CTAAAAATGGGCGCTTACTTTGGGCCTTAAGAGGTGGTGGAGGAATGAGTTATGGTATAGTCACAGAGTTAGTTTTTAAAACGTTTAAATTACCTGAAATTTCTTTTAGTTTTAATATAAAATTTAATCAGTCTTTCACAATTAAAGATTCAAAAGAAGAAATACTAATAAAAAAACCTGCAATTGAAATATTAAAACTTTGGGAGAGTGCAATTAAACCTAATACGTATCCTGATTTAATAGGAACTAATTTAAAAATAGAAACTGCTCAATTAAGCAATAATAATTTACCCAACCCTAATGCATTTCTTAAATGTCAAATGAATGGTTATTATGGCGGAACTAAAGCTGAATTAAGGAAATTTATTGAAAAAACACTTGGAGAAGAAGTTTTAAAGGGATTGTCATTAAAACAAGATAGATTCACAGATACCAATAATGTATCTCGAAATCATAGCGATAAATATACTTGGCATTTTGAATCTTGGGACAGAAAAACTAATAATATAGAATTAGACCATGACGGGCCGGCACCTCATAAAATTACTTCTCGCTTAGCAAACTCAAATAATGAAGATAGCACAACTGGTTGGGATGATACTAGTCGACAAGCTTTAATTTGCTCATTACAATCACCTAAAATCCCGCTAGAATCTGATGCTGTTCTAGATCATGGCGTTCATACCTATCTTACTTTAGGAGCCATATCAGGAAGTTATTATAAAAACTATAGTGAAAATAGAGATGTAATTGGTAGTTCATTTCCATATAAAGATAGGCCATTTACAATTCAATACCAGACTTGGTGGAATCAGTTTTTAGACAGCGATAATAATCACATTCTTACAGATGCACAGCAATCTAAAGAAATGCTTATCAATAGGCCTTTTGTTAATAGAGCTGAAGACTGGATGCAAGATTGTAGAGATTATATTATTCCGCATACTAGTGGGGCATTTATTAGTTTTAAAGATGCTTCAATACCGACATCTATTTATTTTTCAACAAGTTACAAACAACTAATGGATATAAAATTGAAGTATAGTAAAGACCTAAATTTAGTATTAAGAACTCGAAAAACAATTCTTTAAAAACTATTAAAACAAACGCATTAAACGAGTATAAATACGCTATCACAAACAAATTTAATTACTCATTTTTGAATAAAATAAAACCCATCATGAAAACAAACGAAATAAGCCACGTAGCTATTTATCCGCCAATAGGAATAGCACGTATAGGAAATTCTCCAGAATATTTTTTAGCCTCAGATTTACCTGGAGTATCAGAAGTTCCAGAAGGAGGATATAAAGACACTAAGGGTAGAATTAAAAAAGAAGTTACGCGCTTTAGAATCTATGGATTCAATAGTAAAGGAGAAGTAGTGAAAGAGTTGACACATAATGAAGAAAATCTAATTGAATGGAGGGTAGAAGTAGCTAATCTAAAGGCAGCTTGGTATGAATTTAATATTGCCTTGGATTTAGGAAATAAATATAGTATTCCATCCATTCGCAGAAATAATAACGTTGCAGGTGGTTATAGAGAGCAATTGGCTATAAAACCCAGTCCTATAACTATTTCAGGAACCGATATTAATAATCCTAAGATCGCTTCTGGAAGTAAACTCGATGAAAATTGCCAATTATTAGAAACCGATATAAATACGAATAAATACAGTTTTGATGATGGTAAGTTTTATGGAAAAAACGTAAATCTAGGCCATTTGCAAACAGATTCTGAGGGAAGATTATTGTTTTTCTCAGGTAATGGAGGTGCAGATTCAACGGATAATATGCCCATAACAACCTTTGCAAATAATAATGGATGGCATGACGATACTTGTGATGGTGTTGTAAGAGCTACCGTTAAAATTAATGGAAAAGAATTTGAAGCTAAACCAGCAATGGTAGCGGTTACACCTCCAAATTTCGGACAAGGATTATATGGTGTAGTAACAATGAATGATGTTGTTCAGAATTTGTTTATTAATGAAATGGGCTATCCAAACCCTTCTAAAAAAAGCGTAGAGTTTTGGCGTGATATTTATCCTGTTTTAGAACGTATGACGAATACCCAATGGGTAAACCAAGGTTTTTATATGTTATTTGGTAAAAATTCACCTTCCGACTTTACAAATCCTAAGATTATTAAGCTATTAAAGAACCCTGATAGTAGTTCTGCTGCAGCTAGAAAAAGGGTTTTTGAATGGTTTAGAGATCCTTTATCAGATGAATATACTCCAGAAAAAGTACCTCCATTTTATGGGGATGGTTTTGGTGACTATAAAGATGTCGCTTTGGATAATTTACCAATTACGGTTACACAATATGAAAGATTACGACTTTGGTCAGAAGGAAAATTTAATACCGGAGAGCCATTAAAACAAACTCCTTTTGATAAACTATCACTGGCTGATCAGGTAAATGCATTAAATCAAGCACCACTTGAAGACTGCCTAGGAGGACCTTTTCACCCAGGAATTGAATTAACATGGACGATGCGAGTTAGAAACATGTGGAAAGAACCATACCGTCTTAATGTTCTTCCAGAAGGAGAAGCAATACAATTGGATTTTGGTGATCTCTTAACTCCTCAAATTGCAATGGCTACTGATGGTCCTTGTGCTATAAACGGACCTGGATCCTTAACGAGATGGATGGGGGTTCCTTGGCAAACGGATGAAGCAAGTTGTTTATCAGGGTATACCGTTTCTACCTATTTACCATTACCATCCTTTTGGGCAGCTCGAGTTCCTAATCAAGTATTAAGTGAAGATGGTTATTTAAGAATGCAAGCAGGTAATGTAAATACCGCACAACGTTTAAAGCACCTTGATTACAGACAAGACTGGCTTCGAGATATTGAAGCTGACCATTTACAGAGGCTAGAGAATATGGTTGAAGAATGGAATCATCTTGGGATTATAACGAAACAAGAGGCTCCAATTTCAGGAAATGAAGATGGTTATCTTCCTGAGGTTTCGTGGGTTGAAATGGGACGAAACTTTTCAGCGGAAGATGCTGATCCAACTTTTGCCCAAGTACTTTATGCTGAAGGTGATAAAGATAGTGTCCTAAAAGTAAAAGAAAAAGATAAAATAAGTGTCGTAGGATTTAAATATTTAGTAGAAAGTTTAAAAGATGCTACTATTAAGGTTGCAGAAATCAGAAAAGAAGCTCCAGAAAGTAGTAGAAAAAGAAAGACAATGCTCCGTGGTGAAAGATAAACTAGATTATCAAGTTATTATAATTGGTGGCGGTCCTTCTGGGATTGCCACCTCTTTAATATTAACTTCCAGAGGGATTTCTAATTGTGTTATTGAAGCAGAAATTGAACCTACAAGAAAATTTGGGGAAGCAATTCCTCCCAATGCAAAGCCATTGTTAAAAAAAATGGGAATCCTGCATTTATTTGACAATCCAAAACATCTTGTTTATTACGGTAATAAAAGTTGTTGGGGTAGTAATGAATTAGAGCAGAAGGAGTTTTTAAAGGAAATATATGGAAATGGTTATTTATTGGATAGATTATATTTTGAAAAACAACTGCGTCAATATTTAAAAGATAAAACTAGCAGTTTATTTGAAGGATTTAAGCTTAAAAAAGTACAAAAAACAAACAGTGGTATTGAGGCAAGTATAGAGAATAGAAATAAAACAACCACACTAAACGCAGCGTATGTTGTAGATGCTACTGGAAGAAAAGCCTCCGTTTGTAAACAATTAGGAATAGTTAAAAATAATATAGACTCACAATTCTCTATGAGCTTTAAGGCGCATTTACATACACCAATAGAACATCAAATTAATGTTGAAGCCACTAAAAACGGTTGGTGGTATGTTGCTCCTCAGTATAATAACGAGCTAACAATTATGTTCTTTACCTTATTTGAACTTCTACCTGAAAAGAAATTAGCAGCTTCTTTTTTAAAAAAAGAAATGGAAACAAGTTTACATATATCCAAACTGATGCAATCAACTAATCTTAATTTTGACAGCATAAAAATAATGCCTAGCGGAACTAGTCGTTTAGATATTCCTTATGGCGATAATTGGATAGCAGTAGGGGATGCCGCTTTTTCATATGACCCTATATCATCTTATGGAATTACATCAGCATTGGCATCTGGTTTTTATGCAGGACATGCGCTAGCAAGTAAGCTTCATAATCAAGAGGATGCTATGGCGACTTACCGCTTTATTGTTGAAAAGGCATTTCAAGCTTACTCGGAAAAATTAAGGAATCATTATGCTTTAGAAAATAGATGGAAAAAAAGCATTTATTGGAAAAATAGGTTTAAAATTATGGAAACGTTAAAATAGGATCAGTTTCTGTAAAATAGAATCTCAATATTACACTTTACCTCACAAAACTTTGGCTAAAACAATAAGAGAAATGCATGTTTATATTCAGGCAATACTTTTGGGCTATTTTACATATTGTAGAATTATAGCAGCACAAACGTAATACTTATAAAGCTTTGATAACAATCTAGAGGTATTATAATGAGCTGCGCTGTGCAAATTTGCTTGCGTAAAAGCCTTTTTTATTCTCTAATCTTTTTTTGTTTTTTCTTCTGATAACTTTTTTTAAGAATGCAATGAAACCCTCTAGGGTTTACGAATATTGATGTATCCAATAAGAAAAGTGCAGATACGCCTTTTCTGCAGTAATAAGTGAGCGAAGTGGAAATATATATCGCACAGAAACAGTTATTCTAGGGTAATACTGTATTTCCATTGATTGAAAAACTATCTGATCGGTTACTTTAAAAATTGGGTATATTTTATATAAAATCTCAGAATAAGATAAAAAAGTTCCCTTAATTTTGTCTTTTAGTTACCTTTTAAAAAACCTAAAATTTGTTAGAGAAAAGACAGCAATTACCCCAAGGACATTTAAGTGACACAGATTATTTTATTTACTGTTTAGAAGCGGTTCAAGATATAGAAACGGTCCAAGTTACCGAAGCACATAAAAATCTAGCACAATTGACGATGCAATACGGAATCGCCAATATTTATAAAACATGTGATACTATTGAAGGTCTAGAAGCTAGCTTAACGGCACTTGTTTCAGATGATCATTACTTTAAAGATTATGAGATTATCTACTTGGTAATTACTGGTGAAGCAAATAGTATTTGTATCAATGACTACTACTATAGTTTGCAAGAAATTGCAGAAATTTTTGAAGGAAGATTGAAAGGAAAGATTTTACATTTTTCAAATGCAAAAGTGCTCGATTTAGACGAAGAAGAAGCTCAATATTTTTTGGACATCACTGGTGCAAAAGGTATTTCTGGTTACGGAAACGAATCTAATGGCATTACAAGCGCAAACCTTGACAAAGCATTCTTTAACTTATTTAACGAAGATGACAATATGTTAGCGGTGGTAGAAGAATTGCATCAAAAATATTACAGTGCCTGTAAAATTCTAGATTTTAGATTGTATTATTAAAGCAAGATATACTTTAACTTTGTAAAAGAGAACTAAAATACACTTTCCACTTGTTAGCGATAGTTGCGCTATAATACACTGCTTTATGTTCCTTTGCTCTGGGTTAAAGCAAAATGATTATTTCAAATTTTCTTTATTTTTTTTCTTTTAGAAGTTTCTTAAAAAATATAATAAAATGTTCTGAGGCGCTCAAGTACCTCTGCATTAAAGAGTAAAGATGCGCGTACATATGCTTTTTATCGAATGGCCATAGGAGCGGAGTGAAATGCGTGTTGAATGGAAATATTATTCTTAAATATTCTCTTTTTAGTGCCGAATTATAAAACACTGGAACCTTTAAATTTCTATTTGCTAAAAACAATTATTGCTACTTAATTAATACCATCTTATTTACACTGGTTATCGCTATGTAAGCAGGCATTAATAAAATAACCTCGACTTATATATTCTGCAGATATATAAGAAAAAAAAGCCCTAAAATATTGTAACTTGACCCGATGATTCAAGAGCTTAAAAACAATTTTGGACACCTATTTGAAGATGCCCTTTTAAATGAAATAAATCAAGTTGGAACCTTCAAAGAAGTTCCTGAAGGATTTAAGCTGATGGAAATTGGAGATTATGTTAAAGCCATGCCATTATTAATTTCAGGAGCCATAAAAATATTAAGAGAAGATACTGATGGAGATGAATTATTGCTTTATTTTTTAGAAAAAGGAGATACTTGTGCCATGACTTTAACCTGCTGTGTTGCCCACACAAAAAGTGAAATCAGAGCCATCGCCGAAACCGATGCAAAACTAATTATGATTCCTATTCAACAAATGGAAGAATGGTCAGAAAAATATAAAAGTTGGAGACATTTTGTTTTTGAAAGTTATCATAACAGACTCAATGAAATGCTTGAAACAATAGATAGTATTGCCTTTCTAAAAATGGATGAACGGCTGCTTAAATATCTTGTTGAGAAAGTTAGAATTTCAAAAGACAACACCATTCATAGCACGCACCAAGACATCGCCTATGAACTTCACACCTCTAGAGTCGTTATTTCTAGACTGCTAAAAAAACTCGAAACATTAGGCAAAATAGAATTGAATCGAAGCTCTATTTTAATCAAAGATATTTAATGCCTGTGTAACCAATGTTACTGTAGCGCTCACTTTTCCAAATTACATTTGCCATAAATAAAGAAAAATATTTTATGGAAATACTTGAAATTTTTGGATATATCTCAGCTTTAATTATTGGCATCTCCTTAGGTTTAATCGGTGGTGGTGGCTCAATATTAGCGGTTCCTGTTTTAGCCTATTTATTCTCCGTCGACGAAAAAGTAGCCACCGCATATTCCTTATTTATTATTGGGTCAAGTGCCTTAGTAGGTGGCATAAAACAACACCTTAAAGGCTTGGTAGATTGGCGTACAGCCATTGTATTTGGTATTCCAGCAATTGTTGGTGTTTCTTTAGTACGGCATTATGTAGTACCTGCATTACCCGATGTCTTATTTAATATAGCAGATTTTGAGTTTACAAGACGCATGGGAATGTTTGGTTTTTTTGCTGTACTTATGATTCCTGCGGCTTTTTCAATGTTAAAGGAAAGAAAAGAAAAAGAAACCTCCGGAGCTGTAAAATATAATTACCGTCTTATTATAATTGAAGGCTTAATTGTGGGTGCAATTACAGGAATGATAGGTGCCGGTGGCGGATTTTTAATTATCCCTGCTTTGGTAATACTTGCCAATGTAGAAATGAAAGTAGCTGTTGCAACATCGCTCATAATCATTGCATTTAAATCGTTAATGGGCTTCTTCCTCGGAGATGTCTTTATCATGGAGATAGATTGGGCGTTTTTGGCAGCTTTTACCTCGATATCCATAGTTGGTATTTTTATTGGAAGCTACTTAGGAAATTTCGTAGATGGAAAAAAACTAAAGAAAGGCTTTGGATATTTCATTTTTGTAATGGCTCTTTTTATATTTTACATGGAATTTTTTATGCAATAGAAGTGTAACTAATGTTACTGTGCAGGTTATAATGTAGCCATACATTTGAATATTATTTAAAATCAGATTATGAAAATAGAACAAATATATACCGGATGTTTAGCGCAAGGCGCTTATTATATTGAGAGTAATGGCGAAGTTGCTATTATAGATCCGCTGCGTGCCGTAAAGCCATACATAGAAAAAGCGAAAGCAGACAATGCCAAGATTAAATACATTTTCGAAACACATTTCCACGCAGATTTTGTGAGTGGGCACGTTACTTTATCTAAAGAAACGGGAGCACCAATTGTTTTTGGTCCGAATGCAGCAACAAGTTTCGATGCCATCATCGCAAAAAACAATCAAGTCTTTAAATTGGGGAATATAACAATTACTGTTTTACATACACCAGGGCATACTATGGAAAGTTCTGTATATCTTTTAAAAGATGAACATGGAAAAGACCACGCTATATTTAGTGGAGACACGTTATTTTTAGGAGATGTTGGGCGTCCAGATTTAGCACAAAAAAAAGGAAACATGACCGCAGAAGATTTAGCAGGTTTCTTATTTGACAGTCTGCGTGCTAAAATAATGCCTTTGGCAGATGACGTTATTGTCTATCCGGCACATGGAGCTGGTTCCTCTTGTGGTAAAAAATTAAGTAAGGAAACAGTAGATCTGTTAGGAAACCAAAAGCGAACAAATTATGCTTTACGCGCGAATATGACTAAAGAAGAGTTTATTAAAGAAGTTACAGATGGTTTATTACCACCACCCCAATACTTTCCCTTAAATGTAAAGATGAATAAAGAGGGGTATGATGATTTTGAAGATGTGTTAGAACGCAGTGCTCAAGCCTTATCTCCTGAAGCTTTTGAAATCGCAGCAAATGAAACAGAAGCCATTGTACTAGATGTGCGCACTGAAAATGATTTTGCAAAAGGGCATATTCCACGTTCCATCTTTATAGGATTAGATGGCGGTTTTGCACCTTGGGTAGGCGCTTTAATTGCAGATGTTAAAAAGCCAATACTACTAGTTACATCGGTAGGCAGAGAAGAAGAAACAATTACACGTTTATCGCGTGTTGGTTTTGACCAAACTTTAGGGTATTTAAAAGGTGGCTTTGATGCCTGGAAAAAAGCTTCTAAAGATTATGATACCGTAAGTTCTATTCCAGCAACAACTTTTAAAGAAGCAAAAGAAAGTGGAGATGTTCCCGTTTTTGATGTAAGAAAAGAAGCAGAGTTCTTATCAGAGCATGTATTAGGTGCACATAATACACCTTTAGCGTATATCAACAACCATCTTGCAGAATTTCCAGATACAGAAACCTTCTATGTCCATTGTGCAGGAGGTTATAGAAGTATGATTGCAGCATCTATTCTAAAAAGTAGAGGCATTCATAATTTAATAAACGTTCAAGGTGGTTTTAAAGCATTAAAAGAGGTAAACGTTGCAGTTTCAGCATACGTTTGCCCATCAACATTATAAATTAAAAAAATGAATTGGATATACGAACCGTGGCCGTGGTATTTAGCTGGCCCAATGATTGCCTTTATAATGTTTCTACTTATAATGGTCGACAAAAGTTTTGGAATGTCTTCAAACTTACGCACAATGTGCACTATTTGTGGAGCAGGTAACAAAGCTGATTTCTTTAAATTTGACTGGAAAGCGCAAAAGTGGAATTTAGTTGTAGTGTCTGGTACTATTATCGGCGGATTTATAGGGTCTTATTTTCTAAGTACCAATTTAGCCGTAGCCATACATCCAGAGACCATTTCAGATTTAAAGGCGCTCGGTTTTGAAAGTGCAGGAACTGCATATCTTCCTGCGGAGTTATTCGATACTGAAGCATTACGAAGCTTCAAAAATGTATTGGTTTTAACCATTGGAGGATTGTTTGTAGGTTTTGGAGCACGGTATGCTGGTGGTTGTACTTCTGGTCACGCAATTTCAGGATTAAGTAACTTACAATTGCCTTCTTTAATAGCGGTCATAGGTTTCTTTATAGGAGGTCTCACAATGATTCATTTTATTTTCCCTTTACTTTTTTAAACTATGAGAACACTTATCTATTTATGTATCGGAATCCTTTTCGGAATCACAATGTTTAAATCGGAAGCAGCTTCCTGGTTTCGTATTTATGAAATGTTCAAATTTGAATCCTTTCATATGTATGGCATTATTGGTACTGCATTAATGCTTGGTATTATTACAATCCAAGCCATTAAAAGATTCAAAATAAAATCTTTCTTTGGAGAAAAAATAAACTTTGCCCCAAAAGCAAAAGGCTTTAGGCGTTATCTGTTTGGCGGAATTATATTTGGTTTAGGTTGGGCATTAGCAGGCGCTTGTCCCGGACCAATGTTCACGATAATTGGAGCGGGTTATAGTTCAATTTTCATCGTAATTATAGCAGCTCTTTTAGGTACTTTTTTATATGGATTACTAAAGGATAGATTGCCTCATTAAAGTACTGAGACGTA
>JBLHIE010000027.1:0-17729 GCA_047614925.1 Arenicella sp. | reverse complement strand
AGATTTCTTGTACAACCTTTTTGGCAAGAAACCGAAACAGTTAAAGAAACTGCAAAAATTAAAAAAAGAAGACAACCTGCGTAAAATGCTTGCAGGGAAATTTGATAGAGAAGTAATGATGGAGTTTCTAGATATGGATAGACAGGAATTATCTGAACTATTAATAGATTGTAGTTATTCTGAATACTTTATTAAAAAAGCATCAGATTTACAAATGATTGAAGCCATATTAGATTGCTACGAGAACTATAAGGCGCTAAAGAAGGGTAAAATAGAACGAAATAAAATTCCTGTTAAGAATTAACGTGCTGTTTTATGAGTTGCTTAAAGAGCTTAATTTTGAATATTATCACCGCTTTCAAATAACCAAAATACCAGTAAACTTTCTGATAACTTATACTTTTAAAAGAGCAGCAGCCATTTTATAAATCAGCACTGAAAATATATTTAATGGGAATATTTGACTTACTTAGAAAAAAGAAATTTCAGATTGATTTTTCGTTTCAACATCTTTCGGGGTTGCATCTAAAACTGCACAAACTTTAATTGAAAACAGATGCGAAGTTTAGGTACACTATTTATCTCAAACCCTACTTTTGGTAAAAAAAAAGGAATGAAAAGAATTTCAAAAAGTTGGTAATTCGCAAAGAATTGTTTGGGGGAGTTGGAGCACTCTAGAGGATTTACACAGAGAATTCGGAATAATATCAAAAATTTAACAATCAATTTTCAGAATATTTACTTACTTACCTGAATAGGAGTTCATCCTAGAAAAGTTAAAGAACTTTTAAAAACAATGTCAACATTAAATTAAATAATAAAAAGAAATGCCATTTTAAAACAAAAAAAATCCAGCAAAGAGCTGGATTTTTTTTCTTTCAATGTATTTAAAATCTCTTATTGATTTCCAAGAATAATTGGCATTCCAGATTTACCAGAACCAATCACTACAACTTTACTATTTGGAGATTTTGCCAACTCTAAAGTTGCATCAATCCCTTTTTCTTGTAAAATCTTTTCTGTTAAAGAAGCACTTAAAATTTTGTTTGCAATTGCTTTTCCTTCTGCATCAATTCTTTGTCTTTCCGCTTCCTTTTTAGCTTTAGAAATTCTGAATTCATATTCTAAAGACTCTTGCTCTTGTTTTAATTTTGTTTCAATTGCAATTCTAATGGTACTTGGTAATTTAACGTCTTCAACTAAAACTCTTTTTACCATTAAGTATTGATCTTTTAAAACGATTTGAATCTCATCTAAAATTTCTTGTTCAATTACATCTCTTTTACTAGAGTATAATTGCTCTGGAGTGTAACGTCCTACAACACTTCTTGCTGCTGCATTTATTGCCGGATCTAGCAATTCACGTTCATAATCTTCTCCTTTTGTTTTGATAAGAAACCCTAAGTTCGAAAATTCTGGTTCGTACCAAATTGTTCCATTTACTTTAACTTCCAATCCGTTCACAGAAAGTACATTCATTTCATCTGAAATAGACTGCTGACGCACCTTTCTTACAATCATTCTATTCCAAGGAGCAACAATCTGAAAGCCTTCTCCGTACGTTTTTTCTGTATTGATACCATTTCCTAAAGTTTCAAAAAGAACTCCACCTTCACCAGGTCCTATGGTTACTGTAGATTTTGAAAACAAAATTAGTGCAACTACTGCAATAATTATAAAAAAAACCCCACCTTTTGGGAATTTAATATCCAATTGATTATTCGCCATTTTTTTATTATTTTAAATTCAACCAAATTTACAATAAATTTAGGAAGCACAAGGGATATAGGGACAATCTTAACAATAATAATTTTTAAAATACGACAGGTAGTTAAATCTTACCAAGATATTTTCTAAGTAGCCATTCCGTAATAAATAATAAGGTTACAAGGAGTAAAACCCATTTTAAATCTATTAAATGATGCTCTTTAATACTTGCTTTCTGAAGGGTAAAGTATGTTTTGTCTGCCATTAAATACTTCATTAATTTATCTGACTCATTTTTAAAAAACAACTTCCCTCCTGCTGTTGTGGCTAGTTTTTTTAATTTATCCACGTTTGCATGTGTAAACTGCTTCTCAATACTATATGCTGTTATTTTAAAGCTACCAGATTTTGTTATTTCTTGACCCAAAACCCCAACTTTAAAATTATATTCACCAGAATTTAAATTCTCTATTGCTATTTGATATGCATTGTTTGTTAAGGACAACGGGAGCTTTGTAACCTCTTTCGTTTGTTTGTTGGTGATTTCTATTGTTAAAGAAGCTCGGCCATCAAATTGATAGTTTTTATCCGTGTAAAAAGCAGCAATCTGAACTACTCCATTTGCAGCATATAGATTTTCGGAAGTAACAGTCAATCGGCTTCTTTTCTTTTTTGAAGATACATATTGCACTAGGTTCCCTATAAACTGATCAAAATCCTGAAAAGAATTGTTACTAAGAAAGCTCGAGGCTCTCCATTTCCAAATGCCTTCACCAAAAATTACTGCTGTTTTCTGATTGTTTTCTTCTAAAACGGTAATTAAGGGTTGTGCTGTTTCTAATCCGTTTATATTTTGAAATAATACTTCTTGGTGATCTTTGGAGAAAGTGACTTCACCAAATTGATCGCTTAAAGGTGTAAAAGTACTGAAACCAATATCTTTCTGTAAAAAAGTTAAAAAAGAAGCATTGTAAACTGCCTCATAATTTTCTGTTTGATTGATGGCTTTCTTAGTAAAACCTACTTGTTGTTTGTTAATGAAATCCCAACTTGCATTTGGTCCAGAAATCAGCACAAAGTTAGAGTTCAATTGTTTAACATCACTTAAAACAGTGTTAAATAATTCATTTGGCTGATAACATATAATTAACTCAAAATTAGATATTTGTCCTTTAAAATCATCAATATTAGAGATAACAACAGTACGTTGCTTGTTACTTTCTATTGCCTTTTTAAGCGCTCCAATATCAGGGTGTAGAACGGAGGTAATAATTAATACTTTTGTTTGCTCATCTATTACTTCCACGGAGAAGTTTTTGCTATTATTCTGGGTGTTTTTTTCGTCTTTTATTTTTTGAATGGTTGCCGTATAGTAATTACTTCCCTCTTTTGTGGCGCTTAAGTTGGTGGCTATTATTTGAGAATTTTCTTTTTTAGAGAATTGAATGTTTTTTGAAAAAACGGTCTTATTACCTTTAAAAATTGAGAATTTTGTATTCACTTCTTCATTTCCATCATAATTTAAAAGAACCTCTACGGGAAACTTATTTTTAAGATAGCTGTAATTGTTTACATTGACCTGGCTGACTTGTACATCTGTATATTTTGTGGTATCCCCAAAAATAATCGGATGTACTTTTTGTTTCGAATTGATAAATTCATAATCTTGTCCAATTGTTTGGTTCCCGTCTGTGAATAATAAAATTGGCCCATTATTGGCAGTATTCAGTTGACTTGCGCTAGAAATTGCTTCATGAATATTTGTCTCACTTCCATTGAAAGATAAACTGTCAGAAACGATAAGAGCTTCACTAAATACAAATTTTTGAAAATCAAATTTTTTGGAGAGCTCGCTGTTATTGTTAAGTTTACTCAGAAAATCAATGACATTTTGTTCTTCCTTAAAAAAAGAAATGGATTTAGAATTGTCTACCAAAAGAGACAACGTTGGTTTTATATTTTCTACTACAGTTGTTTTTATCTTTGGATTAATTATTAATAACAGTAATAAAAACAAAGAAATTGATTTAATTGTAAACAGGAAAGTGGTGCTTTTACCGCTGCTCTTAGCCTTGTAATAATATTGAAAATAAGCAATAGCCATGCTTAAAAAGACAGCTATGAGTATATATAAAATAGTTATTTTTTGCAATTATTTTCTTTTTGTGAAAGATAGAAAGAACTATCTAAAAAAAGGAAACCTGCAACATTAAATTGTTGCAGGCTTCTATTTTTTTTAATTGAAAGCGACTATGTCAGCATCCCGCCATCCACAGACAACGTTTGCCCTGTAATATAAGCACTCATATCAGAAGCTAAAAATACACATGCATTCGCAATGTCTATTGGTTGGCCTCCTCTTTTCAAAGGAATTCCGTCTCTCCAAGACTGCACAGTTGCTTCATCTAGTTTTGCAGTCATTTCTGTTTCTATGAAACCAGGAGCTACTACATTACTTCTAATATTTCTAGAGCCCAATTCTAAAGCTACAGATTTAGAAAAACCTACAATTCCTGCTTTAGATGCGGCATAGTTCGATTGACCCGCATTTCCTTTTAAACCAACTACTGAACTCATATTAATAATAGAACCAGATCTTTGTTTCATCATAGGCCTAATGACCGCTTTTGTTAAATTGAAAACAGATTTTAAATTTACCTCTATCACTTTATCAAAATCATCCTCAGAAATACGCATTAACAAATTGTCTTTTGTAATACCTGCATTGTTTACTAAGATATCAATAGACCCAAATTCTGTATGCACTTCTTTTGCCAACGCTTGCGCAGCATCAAAGTTTGCTGCATTTGATTGGTATCCTTTGGCAGCTACTCCGTGCGTTTTTAATTCTTCTTCTAAAGCATTAGCCGCATCTATAGAAGCACTATAAGTAAATGCTACATTTGCACCTTGCTTTGCAAATTCAACAGCAATTCCTCTACCGATTCCTCTAGTAGCTCCTGTAATTATTGCCGTTTTATTTTCTAATAATTTCATATTGTCCTATTTATTTACTTTTCAAATATAAATAAGAAATTCCCGTTTTCACGGGAATTTCTTATTATTTTGGTTACTTCTAGAACCATTGTTCAATTAATCTTTAAAAAGATGGCTTGACAATTCTTAGAAACCTTTTTTATTTTTTACCTAAAACTTGTGCTACCATTTCCCCAATTTTAGCTGGTGAACTTACAACGTGAACGCCGCATTCTGCTAAAATTTTCATTTTTGCTTGTGCAGTATCATCAGCACCGCCAACAATTGCTCCTGCATGTCCCATTGTTCTTCCTGCTGGTGCAGTTTGTCCTGCAATAAAACCAACAACTGGTTTTCTATTTCCATCCGCTTTAATCCATTGTGCAGCTTCTGCTTCAAGATTTCCACCAATTTCACCAATCATTACAATTGCTTCCGTTTCATCATCATTCATTAACATTTCTACCGCTTCTTTTGTAGTAGTTCCAATAATAGGATCTCCACCAATACCAATTGCTGTAGTAATACCATATCCTTGTTTTACAACTTGATCGGCAGCTTCATAGGTTAATGTTCCTGATTTAGAAACAATACCTACATTCCCTTTTTTGAAGATAAAACCTGGCATAATACCAACTTTAGCTTCATCTGGAGTAATTACTCCTGGACAATTAGGTCCTACTAATCTACAGTCTTTAGTGTCTATATATGCTTTTACCTTTACCATGTCTGCAGTAGGGATGCCTTCAGTAATACAAATGATTACTTTAATTCCTGCATCCGCTGCTTCCATAATTGCATCTGCAGCAAAAGCTGGTGGTACAAAAATTATAGAAGTATCGGCTCCAACTTTTTCTACAGATTCTAATACTGTATTGAAAACTGGTTTCCCTAAATGTTCTTGTCCTCCTTTTCCTGGAGTAACACCTCCAACAACATTCGTTCCATAGTCAATCATTTGACCTGCGTGAAAAGTACCTTCACTACCTGTAAAACCTTGAACTATAATTTTTGAATTTTTATTTACTAAAACACTCATTAGTTTGATATTTTATTTTGTTGTGCAAAAATAGCTTATTGATTGATTTTAAAAAAGCTTTTTAAGAGTTCTTTCTCTCTTTCAAAAAACGTCTTATTTCTGCCATTTCTTTTAATTTTTCTCTTGATTCTGAAACCGGAGTTCCAAAGTAACTTTTTCCGCCCGCTACAGATTTTGTAACTCCTGTTTGACCGAGAATAATAGCTCCTTTTCCTATGGTAATTCCGCTATTGGTACCAACTTGGCCCCAGATAGTAACTTTATCTTCTATAATTACACAGCCAGCAATACCTGTTTGTGAAGCGATTAAACATTTTTTACCAATTACGGTGTCATGACCCACATGCACTTGATTGTCTATTTTTGTTCCTTCTCCAATAGTAGTATCTCCTGTAACGCCTCTATCTATCGTACAAGAAGCACCTATATCTACATTGTTTTCTATCACCACTCTACCTCCAGAAATCAATTTATCAAATCCGGTTGGTCTGTTCTTGTAATAAAAAGCATCTGCACCCAACACCGTATTCGCATGAATAGTTACGTTGTTCCCAATAACCGTTTGGTCATAAATAGTCACATTTGGGTGAATTACACAATTTGAACCAATAGTAACTTGGTTTCCTATAAAAACATTTGGTTGAACAATAGTGTCTTCACCAATGATAGCACTTTTAGAAATACTTTCTTTCGCTGGTGTAAACGGATTGAAATGCTTCGTTATTTTATTAAAATCACGAAAAGGATCCTCTGAAATTAATAAAGATTTCCCTTCCGGACAAGCTACTTCCTTATTAATTAAAATAGTGGTAGCTGCAGAATTTAACGCTTTCTCATAGTACTTTGGATGGTCTACAAAAACAATATCTCCTTTTTCTACAACATGAATTTCATTGATACCTAAGATTTCAGAATTATCGTCACCAATAAACTTCGCATTAATTAAGTATGCTATTTCTTTAAGAACTTGTGGCTTTTTAAATTTCATTACTAGCTTTTGGCACTTCGCTTTTGGCTCTTAGCGAAATACTAAAAGCGAAAAACGAGCAGCTCTTTTATTCTTTAATACGTTCTTGATACGTTCCTTTTGTAGTTTCTACTTTAATTTTATCCCCTTCATTAATAAATAAAGGTACATTTACAATAGCACCACTTTCCATAGTAGCAGGCTTTGTTGCGTTGGTTGCCGTATTTCCTTTTATACCTGGTTCTGTATGCACCACCTCTAAAACAACACTTGCAGGTAAGTCTACAGATAATGGCATTTCATCTTCGGCATTTATAATAATGGTTACTACCTCTCCTTCTTTCATTAATTCTGGAGAATCTAATGCAGATTTCTGTAATTGGATTTGAACGTAATCTTTTTCATTCATAAAATGATACGTTTCGCCTTCATTGTACAAGTATTGAAATTTATGTGTTTCTACACGAATATCTTCAATTTTTCTTCCTGCAGGAAATGTATTATCTACCACTTTTCCATTGGTAACACTTTTCAATTTTGTTCTTACAAAAGCAGGACCCTTTCCTGGCTTTACATGTAAAAACTCTATTACTTTGTATATATCATTGTTATATCTTATACACAATCCGTTTCTAATATCTGATGTTGTTGCCATTTCTAGTGTTTCTATTTATATTATAATAATTTTATTATAGTTGTTTTCTATTGCTATTTTGCTTTTCTACTAAAATCTAATTAGAATTAAAATATCCTTTCATAATACCTCTGTGAGAATCTTTTATAAACTGAATAATTTCATCTCTTTCTGTAGTTGCTTCCATTTCAGCTTCAATAATATCTATTGCCTGTGTGTAGTTGTAATTCTTTTGGAATAAAATTCTATAGATATTCTGAATTTCTCTAATTTTTTCTGTTGAATATCCTCGTCTTCTAAGCCCTACAGAATTAATACCAACATAAGATAAAGGCTCTCTCGCTGCCTTTACATAAGGCGGAACATCTTTTCGAACCAAAGAACCACCTGTTACAAACGCATGTTTACCAACAGAAGCGTATTGATGTATAGCAACCATACCCGCTAAAACCACATTGTCACCAACCGTAACATGGCCAGCAAGCGTGGTATTGTTTGAGAAGATACAGTTATTGCCTACAAAGGAATCGTGTGCAATATGACAATACGCCATAATCAAACAATTATCACCAATTTTAGTTTTCATTCTATCTGCAGTACCTCTATTTATAGTAACACATTCTCTAATGGTTACATTGTCTCCTATTTCTACCGTAGTCTCTTCATCATCAAATTTTAAATCTTGAGGAATCCCTGAAATTACTGCACCAGGAAAAATTCTACAATTTTTACCGATCCTAGCACCTTCCATAATGGTAACATTAGATCCAATCCAAGTACCAGAACCGATGGTAACATTATTATGAATGGTAGTAAAAGGCTCTATTACTACGTTTCTTGCTATTTTTGCTTGCGGATGCACATACGCTAATGGTTGATTCATATTTTATTTTTTTCTAGCAATTTGAGCCATTAATTCTGCTTCTGCAACTAGTTTACCGTTTGCATAAGCATAAGCCTGCATGTGACAAATTCCTCTTCTTATAGGTGTAATTAATTCACATTTAAAAATTACAGTATCTCCAGGCAACACTTTTTGCTTGAATTTTACATTATCCATTTTCATGAAGTATGTTAAATAGTTTTCTGGATCTGGAACTGTATTTAAGACAAGTACACCGCCACATTGTGCCATAGCTTCAACTTGTAAAACACCTGGCATTACTGGTGCTCCTGGAAAGTGACCTACAAAGAAGTTTTCATTCATGGTTACGTTCTTCATTCCCACCACGTGTTTATCTGAAAGCTCTAAAATTCTGTCTACTAGTAAAAAAGGAGGCCTGTGCGGTAGAATTTCCATAATTTGGTGTATGTCCAATAAAGGCGGTAAATCCAAATCATACGCAGGAACATTGTTTCTTTTTTCTGATTTGATAATTTTAGCAAGCTTCTTTGCAAATAATGTATTTATTTGATGCCCTGGTTTATTTGCTATTATTTTTCCTTTGATACGCGTACCTACCAATGCTAAATCTCCAATAACATCTAATAATTTATGTCTTGCTGCTTCATTTGCCCAGTGCAGCGTTAAATTATCTAAAATACCATTCGATTTAACACTGATCTCTTCTTTATTAAAAGCCTTTTTTAATTTTTGCATTGTACTGTTAGATAATTCTTTATCTACATATACAATGGCATTGTTTAAATCTCCACCTTTAATTAAATCATTTTCTAATAACATTTCAATTTCATGTAAAAAACTGAATGTTCTAGCGTCTGCTATCTCTACTTTAAAATCAGAGATTCTTTCTAAAGTAGCATTTTGTGTGCCTAATATTTTAGTACCAAAATCTACCATTGTGGTTACTTGGTATTCCTCTGATGGCATTAGAATAATTTCACTTCCTGTAGCTTCGTCTTTATAAGAAATAATCTCTTTTACTACATATTCTTCAATAAAAGCTTCTTGTTCTTTAATACCTGCCTCCTCAAGAGCAGCCACAAAATACTTAGAAGAACCGTCCATAATTGGGGGTTCAGACGCATCTATTTCTATCAACAAGTTATCAATATCTAAACCCACAGCAGCCGCTAAAACATGCTCTGAAGTCTGAATTAATACGCCGTTTTTCTCTAAGTTCGTTCCTCTTTGAGTATTGGTAACATATTCCGCTCTCGCCTCAATAGTAGGACAACCCTCTAAGTCCATTCTAATAAATGCAAACCCATGATTTACGGGTGCGGGTTTTATGGTCATATTTACCGTGTTGCCCGTGTGTAAACCTACACCAGATAAACGAACCTCTTTTTGTATTGTTTTTTGTTTCTTGCTCATTATTTTTTGATTTGAATTTTCAAATCTTTTTCTAGTTGATTGATTTTTGATACTACTTTTGGTAAATTTTTGAAATATACATAACTCTTATTAAAGTCTCGTGCATTTAAGGCAGGTGTTCCATAAACTATTTCATTATCCTTTAAACTTTTTGTAACACCGGTTTGCCCTAAAACCTTTACATTATTTCCTATTTTAAGATGGCCAGCAATACCAGCTTGACCACCAATCATACAATTTTCACCAATTTTAGTAGAACCAGAAACACCCGTTTGAGATGCAATTACGGTATTTTTACCGACTTCTACATTGTGTGCAATTTGAATTTGATTGTCTAATTTTACCCCTTTTCTAATAATGGTAGACCCTAATGTTGCTCTGTCTATTGTAGAAGCTGCACCAATATCTACATTATCTTCTATGACAACATTTCCTATTTGCGGAATTGCTTTGTATGCTCCGTTTTCATCGGGTGCAAAACCAAAACCATCTGCGCCAATTACTGCGTTCGAATGAATTTTACAATTTTTCCCAATTTGTGTGTCAGAGTATATCTTTACGCCTGCAAAAATAATCGTATTATCTCCAATTACGGTATTGTCACCAATGTATGCATTTGGGTAAATTTTTACATTATCACCTATTCTTACATTTTCTCCAATGTAAGCAAAAGCACCAATGTACTCATTTTCTCCGATTATCGAAGAAGCTGCAATATACTGTGGTTGCTCTCTTCCTAATTTGTTATTCTTTACTTCGTTATAAAATTCTAGTAACTTAGAAAAAGATTTATAAGCATCATCAACTTTAATCAATGTTGTTTTTACCTCTTTTTCTGGAACAAAACTTCTGTTTACAATAGCTACAGAGGCATTTGTTGTGTACAAATATGAATTGTATTTGGGGTTCGACAAGAAAGTTAAAGATCCTTTTTCTCCTTCTTCAATCTTAGAAAGTTTAGAAACTTCTTCCTCCGAATTGCCTACTAAATCTCCTTCTAGAATGTCTGCTATTTGTTGTGCTTTAAATTTCATCAATGGCAAAAATATAAAAATAATACCGTTTAGTCTAATCTCAAATTATTTAGGATAACAAATAAAATGCTTTACCACGGGTATTGTAAGCGCCTGCAAGTTTAATTGGTCAGATGCTTTTGCAATATCTTTCAAATTTCCTTTTTTAGTTAAGATGTAAATAGGTATCCTTAAGTTGTAGGCTTGATTGACAATTTCTTTATTAAAAACAAAATAACTTGCTTCTTTGGCAGTGATGTTTAATATATGCATTGCTTTTTCTCTCTTTTTAAGGAGGTAACTTTCTTTAAAAACACTTTGTTGCATTTCTATCTTTAATAATTTTCTATCTACAATCATCTTAGATAATAATGATAATACAACATCTTCATGACGCACCCACTCTTTTATGGCAGAAAGCACATCATAATCATCTAACTTGGAGAACATCTCTAACGTATATTCTGTGAAATTATTTGTGGAGATTTGATTGTACAAAAAATACTTTAAAGCTGTACTACAAAACAAATGACCACCTTGCTCTGCTATTTCTTTTGCTCTTTTTAAAACATTTACTAAAATATTCTCTGCCACCAAACCTGTTTTATGCAGGTATACTTGCCAATACATGAGTCTTCTAGCTATTAAAAATTTTTCTACAGAATAAATCCCTTTTTGCTCAATCACCAATTCATCCTCCTTCACATTCATCATTGCAATTAAACGGTCTGATGAAATATTTCCTTCTGTAACACCTGTATAAAAGCTATCTCTTTTTAAATAATCTAATCGATCAATATCTAGCTGACTAGAAATAAGCTGACATAAAAACTTTCTTGGATGCTTACCTTCAAAAATTTCGATGGCTAACTCCAATTTCCCATCAAACTCTTCATTTAATTTCTTCATAAATTTCAAAGAAATTTCTTCATGACTAATACCATTTACAATACTACTCTCTAAGGCATGAGAAAAAGCACCATGACCAATATCGTGTAATAAAATTGCCATACACAGAGCATTTTCCTCTTCATTAGAAATTTCTACCGCTTTAAAACGGAGTACTCTTATCGCTTTTTGCATTAAGTGCATGCAGCCTATTGCGTGATGAAAACGCGTATGGTTTGCTCCTGGATACACCAAATTAGAGAATCCCATTTGAGTAATCCTTCTTAAACGTTGAAAATATGGGTGCTCTATAATATCAAAAATTAAAGAATTTGGAATTTGTATAAATCCGTAAATAGGATCATTTAAAATTTTAAGTTTGTTGGGTATTTTTTCTTTCAAAGTTCTTCTAGTTTTCAATCTATAATTGCAAAATACGATATTTCTTGTGACAAATTCATATATTTATAAATCTTATTTTTAAGAACACATAAACCTTAAAATTGGCAATATTTTATCATATTGTAAGGCCTTTAAAAGCAACAATAAACTAATTTTATAGTTAAAGAAAAAAAGCAAATATATGAGCATACAAATTTTATGGGTAGATGATGAAATTGAATTGTTAAAACCGCACATTATATTTTTAGAACGCAAAAATTACACTGTTACAACCTGCACGAATGGCGCAGATGCAATTCATTTAGTAGATGAAGTGAATTTTGATATTGTTTTTTTAGATGAAAACATGCCTGGTTTAACCGGTTTAGAAACCCTGTCTGAAATCAAGCAAAAACAAGCCAATTTGCCAGTGGTAATGATTACCAAAAGTGAAGAGGAGTATATTATGGAAGAAGCTATTGGATCTAAAATAGCAGATTATCTAATTAAACCCGTCAATCCGAGTCAGATTTTATTAACCTTAAAGAAGAACTTAGATCATTCTCGCCTAGTTACTGAAAAAACCACCTCAAACTACCAACAAGAGTTTAGAAAAATTTCGATGGATTTATCAATGGTAAATTCTTATGAAGAGTGGATTGAATTGTACAAAAAATTAGTCCATTGGGAGCTAGAGTTAGAAAATATTAGTGATCCTGGCATGTTGGGTATTTTAGAAAGTCAGAAACAAGAAGCAAATACACAGTTTTTTAAATTCATTAAAAAGAATTACCAAGATTTTTTAACGGCCAATGACAAACCTACCTTTTCCCATAATTTATTTAGAGATTATGTAGTACCCGAATTAAGGAAAGAACAACCTGTTTTATGGGTTGTTATTGATAATTTACGATACGATCAATATAGAATATTAGAACCCTTAATAAACAATCATTATAAAAAAGAAGAAGAGTATTCTTATTTCTCTATACTGCCAACAGCCACTCAATACGCTAGAAATGCTATTTTCTCTGGATTAATGCCTTCGGAAATGGAAAAAATACATCCGCAGTTTTGGAAAAATGATACGGATGAAGGCGGAATGAACTTATTTGAAAATGATTTTCTAACCGCACAAATAAAACGTCTAGGCTTAGACATTAAGCATGAATATTATAAAATTACCACACTAAAAGGCGGAAAGGAATTGGCCGACAATTACAACGGCACGAAACAAAACAACCTAACAGCCGTGGTGTATAATTTTATAGACATTCTTTCTCACTCTAAAACAGAAATGGAAGTAATTCAAGAATTGGCTGGTGATGACAAGGCGTACCGTTCTTTAACTTTAAGTTGGTTTAAGAATTCTGCTTTGTTTGAAATTATACAAAAAGCACAAAGTTTAGGTCAGAAATTAATTATTACTACAGATCACGGTACTATTAATTGCAAGCATCCAACCAAAGTAGTGGGAGACAAAAACATTAGTTCTAACTTGCGCTACAAAACAGGTAGAAGTTTATCTTACGAAGAGAAAGATGTTTATGCAGTAAGAAATCCGAAAGATATTTTTTTACCAACCATTGCTATGAATAGTCCGTTTATTTTTGCAAAAGAAGATTTGTTTTTTGCGTATCCGAACAACTTTAATCACTTTGTAAAGTATTTTAAAAATACCTACCAACATGGTGGCGTATCTTTAGAAGAAATGATTATACCCTGTGCCGTTTATAGTCCAAAATAGCGATTTTCAGTATTCAATGGCAGTATTCGGTTAACAATTGTTACTTATTATAAGTGCTGAAAGTATGCTGTTTAATTTTTAAATTATAAAAACATAAATAATTTCATTTAAAAAATCTCATTAGCTTAAAAAACTTGTGAGGTTTCTTATTTTTACATTTTAATGCAGCACATGAATAAAAACTATTCTTTAGAAAACTTAGCGGAAATAGCTTCCCTGATCATTGAAACCGCAAAAAATAAAACAGTATTATTTTACGGCGAAATGGGTGTGGGTAAAACAACGCTTATTAAAGAAATCTGTAGGCAATTAGAGGTTGTAGACACCATCTCTTCTCCTACTTTTTCATTGGTAAATGAATATAAAACATCTAAAAATGTTTCTATTTATCATTTTGATTTTTATCGAATTACGAATCAAGAAGAGGCTTTAGACATGGGAATTGAAGAGTATTTATATAATAACGATTGGTGCTTGATAGAATGGCCTCAAAATGTGGAAAATTTACTACCTTTAGAATCTGTTCAAATCCATTTAACTACTTTAGAAAATGGACAACGCAATGTGCAACTAAAATAATCAAATTATGAGTTCATTTTCTCCGTTTAGTAAAGAAGAATTACTACCCCAAGAAGAAACGTTAGAAATACAAAAACGAAAAGGAGAACTATTTATAGGCTTGCCAAAAGAAACACATTTAGGTGAAAAAAGAGTGTGTTTAACACCCGATGCTGTGGGTGCTTTGTCGGCAAACGGACATCGCATTGTTATCGAAACAGGCGCTGGAGACGGTGCTAATTTTACAGACAAAGAATATTCAGATGCAGGTGCAAAAATTTCTTACAACGTAGAAGAAGCTTTTAAGTGCAACATTGTTTTAAAGGTAGCACCTCCAACAGAAAGTGAAATCGAATATATCAATACAAATACCATTCTAATTTCTTCATTACAGTTAAAAACACAATCCAAAATATATTTTGAATGTTTGGCAAAAAAGAAAATTACCGCCATTGCTTTTGATTATATTAAAGACGAACAAGATACGTACCCAATTGTAAAATCTTTAAGTGAAATTGCAGGTACCGCTTCCATCTTAATCGCAGGCGAACTGATGAGTGGTGTGAACAAAGGAAATGGTTTATTATTTGGAAACATTGGTGGTGTTCCGCCTACAAGTGTGGTTATCTTTGGAGCAGGAACTGTTGGTGAATATGCTGCAAAAACAGCTATTGGATTGGGTGCTAGAGTAAAGGTTTTTGACAACTCTATTAGTAAGTTAAGGAAGTTGCAAGATTGCTTGCACGCTCCTATTTACACATCTACATTGCAACCAAAGTCAATTTTAAAAGCTTTAATGCGCTGTGATGTTGCTATTGGGGCTATCCGAGGAAAGAACAGGTCTCCAATTTGCGCAACAGAAGAAATGGTTGAAAAAATGAAAGAAGGTGCAATTATTGTAGATGTAAGCATCGATAGAGGTGGCTGTTTTGAAACCTCTAATGTAACCACACATCAGATACCAACTTTTGTTAAACATGGCGTAATTCATTACTGTGTTCCTAACATACCCGCACGATACGCAAGAACTGCATCCGTTTCTATTAGTAATATTTTCACACCTTATTTACTAAATATTGCAGACGAAGGTGGCTTTGAAAATACAGCAAGGTTTGATAAAAGTGTACGCAACGGAATGTATTTTTATCATGGAATTTTAACGAATAAGACGGTTGCAGATTGGTTTGACATCCCTTTTAGAGATATTAATTTATTGATTCTTTAAACGTTGGTTCTTTCATAGAGATGTACAGACTTTTTTATTGAACGCAGCATGTAAAACAATGTAATGAGCAGATTACATCTCCTTATTTCCTTGTGAGACTCTGTGAAATAATTATCATTAATTCATTTAGTTAACACTCTATTTTCATAAATTTGTAGCTCAAAATTTTAGCATGTTAGTAAAAAGAATTTTTTATTATTTAGTAGGTTTGTCTCTAGGCTCTATTGCCGTTTATTTCTTTTGGCAAAAGAAAAATGCAACATTTGATTATGGTATGGATTCAAGAACACTAAAAACCATTAGAGTTAAAAAACGGATTTTTTCTGACGAAGCTAAAACTGCCATGCAAAAGTTTGATATTGACACGCTAAAAATTTCTACAATTTTAATTAACGGTGATGTAGATTTTGGAAAAGGAAATCCAAGACAAACACCTTGTGCCGACTATTATGTTACGGGTACTAATGCGTTAGAAAACATAAGCTTATTAGTAAAGCGTTGCGATTCTACTGCCACCATTGAAAAAATTATTATTGAATAAAGAAACTCCTTTATTGATATTTTTTTTAATAAAATAAATAATAAACGCTCCCTCTTTATACTATCAAGCTTATCATTACTAGAAAGATAGAAAACCTACATACCTGTTTTTAAATTTTGGTGATAATGTGCTTCAATTTTAGCTACATTTTTAATTGTTTTTTTTATCCAATCAAAATATAATATTTCTTTTTCTTCTTCTGATAATTGCCACTCTATATTAGAATTTCTAAGTTTTGTGGTAACCTCTTGTAAAACAATTGCTGCCGCCACAGAAATATTTAAACTTTCAGTAAAACCTACCATTGGTATTTTTAGAAATCCGTCTGCATTTTCCATCACGTAATCAGAAACTCCTTCTGCTTCAACCCCAAATACAAAAGCCGTCTTTTTTGAAACATCAAAATCTTGTAACAAACAAGAATTGTTATGCGGTGTTGTTGCTACTATTTGATAACCTTGTTTTTTTAAATCATCCAAGCATGTCTTTGTGTTATCACCATCATCTCTGTATCGATACTGATTTAACCATTTCTGAGAGCCTTTTGCCACATGCCTAGATACTTTATTATTATATTTATTTTCTATGGCATGCACATCTTGCACTCCAAAAATATCGCAAGTTCTAACGACAGCACTCGCATTATGAGACTGAAAAATATCTTCTAAAACCACTGTAAAATGTCTGGTCCTATTTTCTAAAACCTTTTTAAAAAGATGCTTTCTCTTCTCTGTTAAAAAACCTTCAAAATAATTTAATAATTTTTCGTCAATCATATTTACAAACTTAAAATTATTATTTTTATATTTCTTTAAGATTTTAATAAATATACATAAACCTTTTATCTATTGAAAAAATTAGTAGTTTTAACAGGAGCTGGAATTTCCGCAGAAAGTGGTATCAATACTTTTCGAGATACCGATGGATTGTGGGAAGGGCATGATGTAATGGAGGTTGCCTCGCCTGAAGGATATTTAAAAAATCCAGCATTAGTTTTAGATTTTTATAATCAGCGAAGGCAAAAGCTTTTAGAAGTTAATCCCAACAAAGCGCATATTAATTTAGCAAAACTGGAAAGTGATTTTAAGGTTGAAATTATTACACAAAATGTAGACGATTTACACGAACGTGCCGGAAGTTCTAACATAACACATTTGCACGGCGAGCTTTTAAAAGTAAGAAGTACGTTGGACGAAAATAACGTTTTAGATTGGAGAAAAGATTTATTGTTAGGAGATTTATGTAAGAGAATGTCGCAATTAAGACCGCATATTGTTTGGTTCGGAGAAGCCGTTCCGTTGTTAGGAAGAGCAATTGAAATTACACAAACTGCGGATATTCTTGTAATTATTGGCACCTCTATGCAAGTCTATCCCGCGGCAAGCTTAATAAATTATGTAAAACCCAACACACCCATTTACTTTATTGATCCAAAACCAACAGTCTCCATAAATGATTATAATAATTTTACTATTATTAAAGATTTTGCTAGTAGCGGAACAGATACATTATCCCTACATTTAAAGACATAAAAAGTCTTTACTTGAATAAAATATTCCATTTTTTTTCCTGTTATTTTTTTTCAAAAAACTATTTAAAAAGTCATTTTCAATTTTTTTCAAAACTTCAAATTGTCTATTTTTAAAAAAACATAAAATATTAGATTTTAAATAAACAATATATCTTAAATCTCCATTACTAAAAAGATATCTAGCACCAGCTTTAACTGCAGCAATTGTTCTTATATTTTTTTTAATATCAATAATAGAGATACA
>JBLHIE010000026.1:0-18738 GCA_047614925.1 Arenicella sp. | reverse complement strand
GATACGCCTCTACACCCACATAATCAATCGCTTTCTCACCTTCTAAATAGGTAATAAAACAATTTAAACCAGTACCAAAACCAATTTCAAGTACGGACACCTTTTCAGAGGCAACCAATTTTAATCCACTGTTTATAAAAACGTGGTATGTTTCATTAATTGAACCATTTTTAGAGTGATACTGTTCATCTAAATCTGGTAAATGTATGGTTGTAGAACCATCTGAAGTTACTAAAATTTCTCTTTTCATACTGTTACAATATATATTTAAGTTTCTGTTTTGCAGTTTTAAGAGCTTTAAAAAGATCCTTTTGCAATAAAAAAAAACCAACTATCTTATTTCTTCAATAAAACACCAGTTGCTTCAAATGCAAACTCCTTTTTAGGCGCTACTATTGCGGCAATTTCTTCTCTATTTTTCCCTGCATCTTCGGCATAATGTTGCAATTCTTCAACCGATGTAATTTGCACAAATGCTTTTCCTTCTAAAATAACTTCTTTTCCTTGCGCATCTAACGGCATAAAAAATCCGTAGTTTTTAAAACGAACCATTGTTTCTTTTTCTGCTGCTAAAGACAGTTTCATCCAGCATCCTTTTTTAGAACAAACTTCTTTAATTTCTGATGAAAATTTCACAGACAGCGTATCTCCAGCAATCATACTTTCAAATTTCGATAACATTTCTTTGGAAGTAATCACTTTCTCTTTAGAAATCTCACTTCCAAAAGAGGCATATGTTACTTCTTTCGCAGCACTTGTTCTTTCATTACTTCCTTTTTCTCCTTCTTTACATGCCGTAAAAAGAATAAGTGTTATTGCACAAAATTGAATTATTAATTTCATCTCTTACTTTTTAATCAGTTGCACACAAATATAAGAATTTTAACATCAAAACCCCTATTTTTATGTCTCTACAGATGAATAAATTATGTACATTTGCGCTGAAATTTAATCAACTCAACTATGAATTCTAATATAGAAATCAAACACATAGAAAAGTCTAAAATAGCAAGTGTAGATTTTAACAACCTTCCTTTTGGTAGTGTTTATTCTGACCACATGCTCACCTGTACTTTTAAAGACGGAAAATGGCAAGAACCGATTATTACTCCTTTTGAACCAATTTCGTTGGATCCTTCTGCTAAGATTTTTCACTACGGACAATCGATTTTTGAGGGAATGAAGGCATACAAAGATGCTGAAGGAACTACTTTATTGTTTAGACCTTTAGAAAACTGTAAGCGTTTAAACAAATCTGCCGAGCGTTTGGTAATTCCTCAGATTCCTGAAGAAATTTTCATGAGCGGTTTAAAGGCATTGTTAAAAATTGACGAAGCTTGGATTCCCACAAACGAAGGAAGTTCTCTATATATTAGACCTTTTATGTTTGCTTCCGGAAACGGATTTCACGCATCTCCCGCAGATGAGTATAAATTCATGATTTGCACAGCACCTTCAGGAGCTTATTTTGCTGGTAAAGTAAAAGTTTTAATTGAAGAAAAATATGCACGTGCTGCAAACGGTGGTGTTGGTTTTGCAAAAGCTGGTGGTAATTATGCTGCGCAGTTTTACCCAACGCAATTGGCGATTGAAAAAGGATACAATCAAGTAATCTGGACAGATGACAACACACACGAGTATATAGAAGAAGCGGGTGCAATGAACATCTTTGTTCGAATTAATGACACCTTAATTACCAGCCCAACAAACGATAGAATTTTAGACGGAATTACACGTAAAAGCATCATTAAAATTGCTGAAGATTTAAAGATTGATGTTGAAGTAAGAAAGATTTCTGTCTCAGAAGTGATTACTGCTGCACAATCTGGAAGTTTAAAAGAAATGTTTGGTACAGGAACTGCTGCGGTAATTTCACCAATATCAGGATTTGGATACCAGGAAAAAGATTACGCTTTACCTGAATTAGACAAGCCTTTTGCTGCGTTGTTAAAGAAAACAATTACAGATATTCAGACAAATAAAACCGAAGACCCTTATGGTTGGAGAATGAAATTATAACAAATAATAAGGATAATAGTAAAAAGCATCAATTTAGTTTGATGCTTTTTTTTATCTTTAAATTTTAAATTTAGACCATGAAACAACTGTTACTTCTTTTTTGTTTTTTTCTAACTTCTTGCGACAAGGAAGTGAAATCGATTAAAAATGAAAATATTTCTAAGCAATACATTACTGTTTTAGGAATTGCACAAGATGCAGGGTTTCCTCATATTGGTTGTCAGAAAGCCTGTTGCGCTCATTTTTATAACGGACACTACAAAAAGCAAAAAGTAGTTTCTTTGGGCTTGATAGACAAAGAAAATAAACAAAAATGGCTTTTTGAAGCAAGTCCAGATATTGCGACTCAATTAGCAGACTTAGAGCAAAATCATTTAAAAACCAATACTTTAATTGATGGCATCTTTTTAACCCATGCGCACATCGGACATTACACAGGCTTAATGTATTTTGGACGAGAGGCATTAGGCAAACAAGGCACAAAAGTATTTGCAATGCCAAAAATGATAACATATTTAAGCGAAAACGGACCCTGGAGTCAGTTAGTGGAGTTAGAAAATATTGTTTTTGAAAAGCTACAAAACGAGGCCACTATTGTTCTGAATACACAGCTAAAAGTTACGCCGTTTTTAGTGCCTCATAGAGATGAGTTTTCTGAAACGGTTGGTTATAAAATTGAAGGAGAGAACAAAACGGCGCTGTTTATTCCGGATATTAACAAATGGCAAAAGTGGCAAAAAAACATTGTAGCAGAAGTTAAAAAAGTAGACTACGCTTTTTTAGATGCTACCTTTTTTAAAGATGGAGAAATCAACAGGCCAATGTCTGAAATCCCCCATCCTTTTATAGAAGAGACCGTTCACTTATTTAAAGACGAAAATATCGAAACAAAAAACAAAATACTCTTTATTCATTTCAACCATACAAATCCTGCACTTCAAAATATAGCAACTGAGAAAACAGCAGTTGAGAAACAAGGATTTAAGTTTGCATTTGAAGGAATGCAACTAGACTTGTAAAAATTGAATGGTGTATTTTTACTTATTAAAATATAGAAGTATGTTGTTACCTAAAAAATTAACTGTTTTATTTTTAATTCTTTTAACCTTTAACTTTTTTAATTGTAGTAGTAAGAAAATAACGACTAATAAAGAGTTTGTAATAGAGGCTAATAAAAAAATGAGAGAAGAACAGAGATCTAATATTCTCTATATTCTAGATGGCAAAGAAATTCTTCAAGACACTCTGAGGAAGATAAATCCTGACGATATAAAGTCTATTGACGTCATAAAAAATGCAGAAGGCATTAAAAAATATACTCAAAAAAAGTACGACGGCGTTGTGGTCATTTATTTAAAAAAAGATTTAAAATGAAAATATATATATTAATACTTTGCATTTTGTCTGTATTATTTTCTTGTAATTCTCAAGGAAAAAGAGCTTTACTAGGTAAAACTCAATATCAGCAAAAACTAAATGCTAGTTATAAAGATGCTTCTAAATCCCCTTTAAAAAAGAAAGACTTAAAGCAGTTTAAAGGGCTAGATTTCTTTCCCGTAGATGCTGCATTCATCGTTACTGCAACCCTGATAAAAACAGCAAATGCACCCACTTTTGAGATGGCAACAACCACAGACAGAAAACCTTTATACAAAGAATATGGTACTCTTAATTTTTTAATAAAAGGAAAAGCCTGCGAGCTCACAATTTACCGAAGTCAGGACGATTTGAGAGACGAGAAATACAAAGACTACTTATTCTTACCGTTTACAGACGCTACTTCTAGTGATGAATCTTATGGCGGCGGACGCTATATGGATGTAATGATTACAGATGAAAATGCAGACGGCACCATTGAATTGAACTTCAACAATACCTACAATCCTTATTGTGCTTATAACGACAAGTATTCTTGTCCGTTAACCCCAAGAAAAAATCATTTAGATGTGGCCATAAAAGCAGGAATTATGGTTTTTGAAAAGCATTAACCTTAGAGGCTATGCGACACTTTCACAAGCAAAACAACTTTCATCTAAACACCAAATGTCATTTCAAAATAAAGGAAGTATGACTGCTTGAGAAATTTCTTTGCAAGATGCTTCTGCTCACTTCACTTGATTGTCAAATTTTAAGGATTGATAGAAATCGTTCCTTTTAGATCTAAATAAATTGCATTTTCCAACGCTTCTAAATGTAGTTTTCTAACTTTTAATTTTGTTTCTGCGTGCGCCTTTTTATTCAGCTTTGCAGACATTTCTGCAAACTTAATAGCGGCTGGTAATAACTGATCTTCTGGAACAATGCTGTCTAAAAATCCGGCAGCGACGGCTTGTTTAGAACTGTAAATTTCTGCATTGTTTACACTTCTATTTAAATAAACTTCAGACAAACGTGCTTTTGCAATGGCAATACCTGCATGGTGCATGGTCATGCCAATCATTACTTCGTTTAAGCCAATTTTAAAATCGCCCGCTACACCAATTCTGTAATCTGCAGAAAGCAACAAAAACGCACCTTTGGCAATTGCATGGCCAGAACAAGCTACAATAATGGGTTGTGGAAAAGACAACATTCTTAATGACAATTTAGAGCCTTTTGCAACCAATTCTTTGGCAGCTTCAGGAGACGCTGTCATCACTTTTAAATCGAATCCTGCAGAAAAAATTCCTGGCTTACCCGTTAGAATAACTACTTTGTTTTCTGCCGCTGCAGTATCTAAACTTGCATTTAAACCTGCTACAACCTCATGAGAGATAGCGTTTGCTTTTCCATTATCGATAGTGATTATTGCGTAATTTTCTTCTGATTTATAAGTGACGAATTCGTTCATTATTTAAATTTTAAAACAAGTTACAATAAAATCTTAAACAGCCATAAATTTGTTTTAAAAATGATTTGTTTTAAACGAATATTCTCTTCCTTTTTATTTGTTTATTTTTACCGGATAAAGTAAGTTAAATACCTACTGAACTATTTTGCAAAAGCGTTCATGTAAAAAACATTTTCTACTAGAGGATTTAAAACATATGCATAAAATTAAAAAATTCTTTCGTTCATTTGAGCAAAGCTTTTCTTTGCTTTTCCTTTTAAAATGGACGTTCATCTGTTTGCTTATCGGTGTTTTTTCAGGGAGTGCTTCTGCTGTTTTTTTATGGTCTTTAGAATGGGCCACCAACTACAGAGAAGCAAATGTATGGATCATTGCATTGCTGCCCGTTGCAGGTCTTGTTATTGGCTTGTCTTATCATTATTATGGTGAAAGTGTTGTAAAAGGAAATAATTTATTGTTGGAAGAATACCATTCGCCAAAAAAAGTAATTCCTTTTAGAATGGTGCCGTTGGTGTTTCTTGGAACCATTCTTACGCATTTGTTCGGTGGTTCTGCAGGACGTGAGGGTACAGCTGTACAAATTGGAGGTGCCATTGCAGATCAGTTTACAAAGCTTTTTAAATTTTCTGATGTAGATCGAAAAATTATATTAATTGCCGGTATCAGCGCTGGCTTTTCATCTGTTTTTGGAACTCCGTTAGCGGGTGCTATTTTTGCTTTGGAAGTACTCATTATTGGTCGCATAAAATTTGATGCGATTATACCTAGTTTTTTAGCCGCTATTTTTGCAAACTATTTTTGTAATATATGGGAAATTTCTCATCATACACAGTACAACATTTCTGCTGTTGCAGACCTCACACCTGCTACTGTTTTGTGGTCTTTATTAGCGGGTATTCTTTTCGGATTGGTGAGTCTATTATTTTCAAAATCCACCCATTTCTGGAGTAACTTATTTAAGAAATACATTCAATATCCGCCCTTAAGGCCTGTAATTGGCGGCATTGCTATTTCGGCTACCGTATATTTTATGGGAACTACCAAATACATAGGTCTTGGGATACCTACTATTGTTGATGCTTTTAATATCGACTTGAATCCTTATGATTTCTTTCTGAAATTACTGCTGACCTCTTTTACACTAGGTGCTGGTTTTAAAGGAGGAGAAGTAACACCGTTGTTCTTTATTGGCGCAACTTTAGGAAATGTGCTCATCTGGTTTATACCCTTACCGATGCCGTTATTGGCAGGAATGGGGTTTGTAGCTGTTTTTGCAGGTGCTACAAATACACCTATTGCTTGTACCATCATGGGTATTGAATTATTCGGAATAGAATCTGGTGTTTTTATAGCACTTGCTTGTACTACTTCGTATTTATTT
The DNA here is from genome assembly GCA_047614925.1 of Arenicella sp. Taxonomy (GTDB): domain Bacteria; phylum Bacteroidota; class Bacteroidia; order Flavobacteriales; family Flavobacteriaceae; genus Polaribacter. Next base: position 12,508 of record JBLHIE010000026.1, on the reverse strand, counting down.
TCTGGGCATTCAGGTATTTATACAGCTCAAATTATTGGAAGTCCGAAACACTTATTTTTCAAAAAAGAGAAAGGGCTGAAACTTACCGATATCAAACAGCATCGGAAGAAAAAATAATACACACTAATTTAGAAATTTACAATTCTATATCTTCAACGTCTATCCAATTCTTCTTTTGAGTAACGGTTCCTTTGTCTAAAATAATGACTCCAGGGTTTGCTCTAATCATTGTTTTTAAGGTGGTTTCATCACAAAAGAGAAACTCAAAAGGCAAGTTGTACTTTTCTTGAGCTACTAATAAATCATCTGAAAAAGAAGCGGAAACTCCATAAACCGTGTATCCTTTAGCCATTGCTTTTTCTGTAACTTCTTTCACTGCTTGAAATCCTTTTACATCGGCTTTTTCTAAATTGTATAGAATTACCAGCATTACTTTTTCTTTTTCTAAAAGAATTGGCGCTAAATCTTGCTGCGTATCTTCCAACATAAAATCGTGCACTGGCGGTAACGAACCATCTTTAGGATACAACATTCCTTCTTGTAAATTCTTACCAATTGCATAAGCTCTAAAATCGATCAATGGCAAATGTGTTAAGACATGTTGTACAATAAACAAGAAAGCTGCTAAAGATAAAAAGGTAATTACCTTCGGTGATTTCCCTTTAAAAATAGGCTTTATAAATGCTACGTTTGCTAGTAAAATAACAATTAGTCCTATTAAAATAATGTTTTTATAAAAGGTTTCCCAGGGTGTTAATTTGATCGCATCCCCAAAACAACCACAATCTGTTACTTTGTTATAATAGGCAGAATACCACGTTAAAAACAAGAAAATGATGGTAATGATTAGCAAACTCCAAACTGTAAGTTTCGCTTTATAGCCGATTAAAATCATAACGCCCAAAAGTATTTCTGCAACAATTAAAACAATTGCAAATAGTAGTGCATACGGAATTAAAAATTCCATATTCAAAACACCTTCAGAAAAGTATTCTTGAAACTTGTATTCAGAACCTATTGGATCTACTAGTTTTACAAAGCCTGAGAAAATAAATAGCGCTCCTACTAATATTCTTGAAATTTGGGTAATGCCTTTTCGTATCATTTTATATGTAGATAATTGTGTTCTTTATTTGTGTGTAGTTTATGCGTTTTAAAACCTTTTCATAAACTCACTTTAAAATCCTCTCGATACAAATCTATTCGTTCCTAATACATACACTCGAAGTGACAGTCTTTGCAAACGCTTCTCTCTAAAACTTAAAAAAGAGATTGCATTGCTCCTCACAATGACGATAAATATGAAACTTTTAAAAACCCTTATTCCCCCAAATGAATCATAGCAAAAGCCGCATAATTAATCATGTCTTGGTAATTTGCGTCAATCCCTTCAGAAACCATTGTTTTTCCTTTATTGTCTTCAATAGATTTTACTCTTAGTAATTTTTGAAGAATTAAATCTGTGAGACTAGAAACACGCATTTCTCTCCAAACCTCACCATAATCATGATTTTTATTCATCATTAATTCTTTGGTGATTTTACGGTGTCTGTCGTACAAAACAGTTGCTTCTGCGGTGTCTAAATCCGGATTTTCTACCACCCCTTTTTCTAACTGAATTAACGCCATAATCGAATAGTTGATAATTCCAATAAACTCAGCTTTTTCTCCTTCATCTACCTTTCTTACTTCGTTTTCTTGCAATTGTCTTATTCTTTGCGCCTTTATAAATATCTGATCTGTTAAAGATGGCAAGCGTAAAATACGCCACGCAGAACCATAATCAGACATTTTCTTTATAAACAAACTTCTACATTCGTTTAAAACCGCATCATATTGTATTGAAGTATCTTGCATTTTCTCTTGTTAAAAAGTATTTTCCCAAAAATACTAAATCCTGTATGCTTTTCTTTTATTTTTACAAAAGAATTTTAAAACTCAATATATTGAAGAAAATCGTTGTTTTTTGTGGATCTAGTGTAGGTTTTAGTCCTATTTATAAAGAAGCTGCCATAGCATTAGGAAATTATTTTGCAGAAAATAACATTGGCTTGGTTTATGGTGGCGGTAAAATAGGCATGATGGGCGTACTTGCAGACACCATTCTCGCGCATAACGGAGAAGTAATTGGTGTCATTCCGAGGTTATTGGAAAAAGAAGAAGTAGTACACGCCGGTGTAGAAGAAATGATTGTTTGCAAAAAAATGAGCGAACGCAAAGTAATCATGAGTAAATTGGTAGACGGTTACATTACACTTCCTGGCGGTTTTGGGACTTTAGATGAACTTTTTGAAGCGTTAACTTTAGGGCAATTACAGATTGAACAAAAGCCAATAGGCCTTTTAAATGTAAACGGATTTTTCGATGCTATTTTACTGCAATTGGATAAAATGGTCGACGAAGGTTATTTAAAACCAGCAGGTAGAAGCTTGTTATTAGTGGCAGCTTCTGTCACTGAATTAATGCAAAAAATGGATGCATACAAAGCGCCTAAGATTGCACACATAATCAATAAAGTAGTTCGTTAAAATGACCATAAACTGTAAAGGAACCTTAGTTGATCTTTCATCGCCAAAAGTGATGGGTATTTTGAATATTACCCCAGATTCTTTCTATGACGGAGGCAACTATAAAAACGAATCTGAAATTTTAAATCAGGTTGAAAAAATGCTTTTAGATGGCGCAACTTTTATAGATGTTGGTGCCTATTCTTCGAGACCTGGGGCACAACATATTTCTGAAGAAGAAGAACTTAAAAGAAGTCTTCCGGTAATTAATTTATTACTGCAACATTTTCCAGAAATTATTATCTCTGTAGATACTTTTAGAAGCAAAGTAGCCAAAGAAACCATAAACGCCGGCGCAGCACTTATTAATGACATTTCTGGAGGAAAAATGGATGACAATATGTTTGCTACCGTTGCCAAATTGCAAGTGCCTTATATTCTAATGCACATGTTGGGCACACCCCAAAACATGCAAAAAAATCCGGTATATGAGAATGTAACCACAGAAATTATTTCCTTTTTTGCGGCACAAATACAGCAATTACACCAGCTGAAATTGAATGACGTGCTCATAGATGTTGGTTTCGGATTTGGAAAAACCATCGATCATAATTTTGAACTTTTAAAAAACCTCAACCTTTTCAAAAGCTTAGAAGTACCTATTTTAACAGGCATTTCAAGAAAATCGATGTTGTATAAAACCTTAGATATTTCTGCGCAAGAGGCTTTAAACGCCACTACTTCTGCAAATACCATTGCCTTGCTAAACGGTGCACATATTTTGCGGGTACACGACGTAAAAGAAGCGGTTGAGGCGGTTAAAATTGTACATAAAGTTCAATAATTTTTTTTATTGTCTATAATTTCTTCCTAATAGAATCTTAATAAATAATTGATATTGCCCTCCAAATTATTTATTAGTAAATTAGCCTAAAATCCGCCTATTTTCTATGTTCGATTTTATTGAATTTTCTTTATTAGATATTTTAGATATTTTACTAGTGGCAACACTACTCTATTATATTTACAAACTTTTAAAAGGTACGGTTGCCATTAACATTGTAATAGGCATTGCGTTTATTTTCTTAATATGGCAAATTACACAAGCCTTAAAAATGGAAATGTTAAGTGGTATTTTAGGCTATTTATTATCTGGTGGTGTCATTGCATTAATTATTGTTTTTCAGCAAGAAATAAGAAGGTTCTTATTAATGATTGGCACGACCAACTTTACCAATAAAAGTAGTTTCCTAAAACAGTTGAAATTTTTACAGACAGAAATAGGTTCAGATATAGACACTGAAACTATTTTAGGAGCCTGTAAAAAAATGGCTAAAACAAAAACAGGTGTTTTAATTGTTATTGAAAGAACCAATAGTTTAGATTTTCTAATAAGCACTGGAGACAAAATGAATGCGCTTCTAAATGAGGCATTGTTAGAAAGTGTTTTCTACAAAAACAGTCCGTTACACGATGGTGCTTTAATTATAAGAGATAATTATATTGTAGCCACAAGGGTTGTTTTACCAATTTCTGACAGTACAAAAATTCCTGCAAGATTTGGTTTAAGACACAGGGCAGCTATCGGTGTTTCTGAAAAAACAGATGCTGTTTGCTTATTGGTCTCAGAAGAAACGGGTGAAATTTCTTATATAAAAGATGGTGGTTTTGAATTGTTTTCAGATTTTAAAGAACTGAATGAAAAGCTGAGAAAAGATTTAATGTAAAACACTGTTGTCCGGGAAAGTACACACGAATGACCTTAAAAGCACTTTTATTTTTAAGAAGCAACATCTAAACTAAACTGTTTGTCATAAAGGTTTCTATAATAACCACCTTCTTTCTCTAATAATTCAGCATGCGTTCCTTCTTCAACAATCAAACCTTTGTCCATTACAATTATTTTATCTGCTTGCTTAATAGTTGCCAATCTGTGGGCAATCACAATAGACGTTCTACCTTTTGTAATGGTTTCTGTAGCATGTTGTATCATCTTTTCTGCGTGTGCATCTACAGAAGACGTAGCTTCATCTAAAATTAAAATACTTGGTTTGCTTACATACGCTCTTAAAAAGGCGATTAATTGTCTTTGTCCAGAAGAAAGCATAGCGCCTCTTTCTTTTACATTATAATCGTAATCTCCAGGAAGCGTAATAATAAAATCATGAATGCCTATTTGTTTTGCAGCTTTTACAACTTCATCCTTAGATATACTGCTATCTTTTAGGGTAATGTTATTTAAAATTGAATCTGAGAATAAGAAGACATCTTGTAAGACCACAGCAACCTGATTTCTTAAGCTTTCTAATTTATAAGTATCTATCGCAATACCATCAATACAAATGGTACCGTTATCTATCTCATAAAAACGATTTAACAAGTTAATAATTGTCGATTTCCCTGCACCTGTTGCACCAACAATGGCCACTGTTTGTCCGCTTTTAATATGTAAATTTATACCTTTTAAAACCTCTTCTCCTTCTATATAACTAAAGCGAACCTCTTTAAAATTGATGTCTCCTTTTAAGTTTTCTGCTGCTATTGTTCCGTTTTTAGAGATGGCGCTATCCGTATCAATAATTTTAAAAACGCGCTCTCCAGAAACAATCCCCATTTGTAACTGATTAAATTTATCTGCAATTTGCCTTAAAGGTCTAAATAACATCTGTGCCATTTGTACAAAAGCCATGACAGTTCCTGGGCCAGGAACCTCACCACCAATTACCTGTTTGCTTCCAAACCAGACAACCAAACCAATACCAATAGAAGATAAAATTTCTGCAATGGGAAAGAAAATAGAGAAGTACCAGATGGTTTTTATAAACGCATCTTTATGCTTATTATTAATCGCTTTAAAATTATCATATTCAATTTTCTCTCTGTTAAAGAGTTGTACAATTTTCATTCCGGTAACCCTTTCTTGCACAAATCCGTTTAAATTGGCAACTTCATTTCTAACCTCCTGAAATGTTGCTTTTATTGCTTTTTGAAAAACTTTTGTAGCATATAATAGAATTGGTAAAACAGCAATGGCTATAAATGCCAACTTCCAATTGATAAAAAACATGACAATAATAACCGCAAACATTTGTAAAACATCACTGACAATTGTAAACACACCACTGCTAAAAAAAGCAGCAATTGTTTCGATATCAGAAACTACTCTTGTAACCAATCTACCAACAGAATTCTTATCAAAATAAGACATTCTAAACTGTAAAATATGCCTAAATATTTTTGCCCTAATATCTCTAATAATGTGCTGGCCAACCCAATTTGCGTAATAAATAAAAGTGAATCTTAAAACAACTTCAATCATTAAAACCCCAAACATTAATAAAATACTATTTACCAACCCTTCAGAATCTTTGTTTGCAATGTATAAGTCTACGGCATCTTTTAGAATAATAGGAGTTAACAATGCCACACCAGACAATAGAATCGTAGAAATGGATGCAATTATAAAATTGCGTCTGTACCTCTTCGCAAAACTCATAAGTCTTAAAAAGATGTCCATATCAAAAGCATTTCCTGTCTTATTTGCCAAAATTTAATATTTTATATGTGTTAAAAATAATCCTTTTGCAGGTACAGACAATCCTGCATTGCTTCTACTTTTGCTTTCTATAATTTCTCTAAAATCGTTTGTTGAAATCTTACCTAAACCAACATCTACCAGCGTACCCACAATGGCTCTTACCATATTTCTTAAAAACCTATTTGCAGAAATATGAAATGTTAGTAAGCTCCCTTCTTGTTTCCAAAAGGCTTCTGTAACGTTGCAATTAAAAGTATAAACATCTGTTTTTACCTTAGAAAAAGTTTGAAAATCTTCATAGGCTAGTAGCATGTTTGCCGCCTCATTCATCTTAGCAATATCTAATTTTTGTGAGTGAATTTGCCAGGAAAAATCTAATAAAAACGGATTTCTACCCAACCAAATTCTGTATTCGTAACTTCTACTTTCTGCATGAAATCTGGCGTGTTTCTCTTCATCTACTAAAAATACTGTAGAAACCGTAATATCATTTGATAAAATGGAGTTCAGCTTATGAACAACCGCTGGTTCTATTTCTTTTTCAGTATTAAAATGGGCAAACATTTGTGCCGCATGAACTCCTGTATCTGTTCTACCAGCGCCAACCACTTCAATTTTCTCTTGTAAAACGGTGCTTATCGCTGCATTTAATTTTTCTTGTACAGAAACTGCATCTGGTTGAATTTGCCAACCATGGTACTTTTTTCCGTTATAAGAAAGCTCTATAAAATATCTCAAGAAAATTGTTTTTTTGTAGGCTGTAAAATTACGGAATTTATTTAGTTATTAGTATTTTTGAAACTGGAAGAGACGTTAAACTTTTCTTACCGTTTATAATGAAGAAAATATTATTGTTATCTGATACTCACAGCTTTATAGATGCACAAATTTTAAAGTTTGTAAAACAAGCGGATGAAGTGTGGCATGTTGGTGATATAGGCGACCTAAAGGTTACAGATGCTATAAAAAAACTAAAACCTTTGAGAGCTGTTTTTGGTAATATTGATGACCAAGATGCAAGAGCCGAGTTTCCTTTAGACTTAAAATTTGAAATAGAAAAAACAACGGTTTGGATGACACATATTGGTGGGTACCCAAATAATTATTACAGAAGGATCAAAGAAAAAATTCATACAAATCCGCCTAAAATATTTATTTCTGGGCATTCTCATATTTTAAAGGTTCAGTATGATAAAAAACTGAACCTATTACATTTAAATCCTGGTGCTGCCGGAAACCATGGTTTCCATAAGATAAGAACCATGCTACGATTTCAATTAGAAAATGGAGAAATTAAAAATTTAGAAATTATAGAATTGGCGAAACGGGGTTAGCTGGAACCTTTTCTATAATAGGTAGTTTTACAGAAACGAATGTTCCTTCACCAATTACAGACTCAATTATAAAAACACCAGTCATCATCTGTATTCTTGCCTCTATTTGGTTCAATCCTAAACCATCTTTATACGCCAGCTTTGTTTTATCGAAACCAACACCGTCGTCAGAAATCTGAAAACATATTTTAGCATCTTTTTCATAAAGTTTCATAAAGGTATTTTTAGCTTTACTATGTTTTAAAACATTGTTTACCAATTCTTGAATAATATTGTATATTTTTATTTCAAAGTTTTGATCATATCTTCTCAAATCATACGCATCTATATCAATCTCTAGTGCAGAGTTAGAATATTTAGAAGCCATATCTTTTAATGCATAGTTTAACCCAAATTTAAGTAATACAGAAGACACCAGCGTGTGCGATAAGTCTCTAATCTTTATAGAAGCCTCTGCGATGATACTTTGGGTTTTATCTATCTCAATAGGAATTTTCGCTTTAAATTGAGATTTTATAGCGATCAAATGTAAATTTGCAGATGAAAGTAATGCACTTACACTATCATGTAATGTTTCTGCAATATCCTTACGCTCAGATTCTTTTCCATCTATGGTAGCATTTAAAACTCTTTTTTGAGACTCAGATTTTAATTTCTCTAAGCGCTGACTCTGAATTAACTGGGTTTGAGTCATTTTTAAACCTAAGTTTTTTTGTTTTAATCGATACAGGCTTAACCAATAAAGTAAGGATATAATGATGATGATACCCACAATTATAAAAGCCCAGAAAGTATTACTTTGCCTTAGTCTTTTATTTTCCTCTTCTTTTTTAACAACTTTAATATCATTTTCTGCCGCAACAATAGCAATCATTTTACGATATTCTTTATCTCTAATTTCATCCTCTATTTCATACGATAATTCTTGAAAATCATATGCTTCAAACTCTTTTAAGTTTCGCATAGCCCAAGCTAGATTATAATATAAATCTGCTTTTACTCTTATGGCTCCTCGACTTTTTTTATTTTTTAGTAACTCAATCCCTCTAAAATAAGTTTGCTTTGCTAATAAAAACTGCTCTTGTGAAAGATAAATACTCCCTAAATTGCTAGTTGCAGCGGCTTCACTAATTTTATTATTTGTTTCTCTGTGAATTACAATAGCCTTTTTAGCATATATTAAGGCCTTATCAAATAAAGAGTCTAATTGAAATATTCCAGATAAATTAGAATAAGCTTTTGCTTTTTGAACTCTAATCTCTGGATTTATGTCAGACAATGCCTCTGTTTTTTCTAAATAATAAGTAGCACTATCTTTGTTAGAGTCTCTGTAAAAAGAAGTTGCTAAATTTAGATAAATTTCAGCAAAATCTACCGTATTTTCAACCCCTATTCCAGCGTTATCTAACTTCCTTTTATTCAAAAGAAATAGCGCCACTTTATAGTTATGTAAAGCTCTTTTATGATTGTTAGATTTATTGTAAATTTCTCCTAATAAAGTTTTAATTAAAAAAAGCTGTGTATCATCTAACTCCCCTTTCTCAAGGTCTTGCAAAAGTAGTGTTTGATTTAAAGCATCTACAAAGTTTTCTTTTTGATAAAGGTTTTTTAAATGATTATACTTTTTTTTAAAAATAGAATCTGAGATTACTGTAAAATATGAAGAAGCCTCTATACAAGAAGCCTCTTCAGACACACAACCATAGCTATTAACTGCATTTAAATTAAATACACTAACAATAACATAGCAGGTGCAAATTATTACTCTAACACTCTTTTTCAAATATTTTTAAATTAATTATATATAACAATCCTTGGCTTTCTTTCTACAGAACTTTTTAATGCCGTCTCTTTTGAAGAAGAATTCTCATCAAGATGATTTACAAAATCAATTTTTAAAGCTTCCGATGCTGTTTTTTCTAAATTTCTAGAAAATACGGTTTCATCAGATTTACCTTTTTGTAAGTGAATTTCGTAAACCCTCACTTCTTCAACATACACAAAGTCTACAGCAACTTGATTGTTGACTTCAAAATCTAATGTAAATGTACCATCTTCATTGCCCGTAATACTATAATTAAGCAACATTTCTGAATTCTTGGCAACCGTTTTTATTGACAAGGCCACACCGTCTTCAATTGTAATATTTGCCTTATTATTTGTTCGTGCATCTATAAAACCAATGCTTAATCGGTTACCATCTATAAATAACTCTTCTGACTTTCTTTGACTATTTTCAAAATCTGACAGATACAAATGAAATTCATTTACGTTGGTCTCTAAATTCTTTACTCTTTGTGATTTTACATCACGCTCCAACTCATAGTCTAAAGAATAAGAACCTGAAGCATCTCTTTTTACTTCGTATGATTTTAATAAACTCTTTTGTTCGTTTTCTGAAAATAAATTTTCATCGTTAGAACAAGCCGATAAAACAACTACTGATAAAAGGAATAAGGATAATAATTTAATGTTTTTCATAGTAAAAGAATTTAAAAATTAATATTTAACACAAGTAATTTATTATTTAAAAAAGCAATGTATCCAAATGGAAACTAATTATATCTTAAAGGCTATTCGTTAGCCTTTTAGGGAATAGCTGATTAGAAAGAAATCTAAAACTTGAAATTATTATTATTATTATTATACTAGTTTATATTTCACTGCATACATTGCGAGACCTATTGAATTTTTTACATTTAATTTTTTTAATAGTTTTTTCCTATATGATTCTACGGTATGTGGACTAATATTCATTCTTTCCGCAATTTCACTAGTGCTTAGTTCTCTTGTTACCAGTCTTAAAACATTTCTTTCTCTTTCTGTTAAAGATTCAAACAAAAAATCTTCTGGCATATCTCCTTTTTTTGACTTTTGACCCGAAATCGCTTTTAATAATTCATTTTGAATATCATCACTAAAATATTGTTCCCCACTAGCTACAACCTTAATTGCTTTCACAATATGTTCTCCTGCATTACTCTTAGAAATATAACCACAAGCTCCTAAAAGCAAAACTTCTTGAACAATTTTTATATCATCATAACTAGATAGCACAATTATTTTTTGATTTAATCTATTGTCTCTAAAATATTTTAGAACTTCAAAACCATCTAAAACTGGCATTGTAATATCTAAAATTAGAACATCTGCTTTGTTATCTCTTTTTTTAAACCAATTGATAACCTCCAAACCGCTAAGAGAATAATCTCTTATCTCTATATCTTCGTCTGTATTAATAACTGCTATAATTCCTTCGATTAGAATTTTATGGTCATCAGCGACGTGAACGTATATTTTTTTTCCCATTATTTACTTTACAAATTTAGATTAGAAATTTAGACTGTACAATCCCTGAAAACAGTATATTTTTAGTATCCCTGAATTCAGGGATACCTATCCCTGAATTCAGGGATACCGAAGCAGTTAACTAACTGTAATTTAGATTGTTGAAAATACTGTTTTTTTACATTTTTTTAGGCTTTAAAAAAATTAAAATGTAAAAATTATTTTGAAAAAATCTCATTTAGAGTATAAAATAAAAAAACCGAGAATAAATCTCGGTTTCTTTTCGCACTAAATATACTAAGATGTTAGTTTTATCGCAATCTATCTACAGATTTTACAAGATCTTCATCCTTTTTAATAGCTTTATTTGCCAAAACAAGAAGCAAAATAGCTAAAATTGGTATAAACATCCCAATACCTTTCTCCGAAACAGAAGCTTCTCCAGGTAATGTTAGAGATACATAAATCAATAATCCTAATAAAATAAGGTTTATCAAAATTGTTAATCGAGTCATAACAAATTGTAGCTTTCTGTTTTTAAATAGAAAAATTGCTACAAAAGCTAAAATAGCCGATACTAAAAATAAAACAGGAATTCCTTTTAACAAAGAATATTCACTATTTAATAAATCTAGAGCAAATACACTTTTTTCAATAGATTTCCACAAATTAAAAACAAAAATCAAAACTCCAGAAATAATAGAAGCCAATAATAAATATACTGTTTGAATTCTTTGAATCATTTCATATTTCTAATATAGCAAAAGTAGTGCATTCTTTTTTAAAAAGAAAATCCTTAACTGAAAAAAAATGTATATATTTGTTTTATTATTACTATCTAAAAGGCTTTTTAGTAGAACTATACTTCATCGCTCAATTCAAAAAAACATTCAAATCTTACAAAATAAAGATTCATATTTAACTTAATAATTTTATAATGTTCGAAATATCGGAACTAAAAGCAAAAACTCTTGCTGAACTACAAGGTGTCGCTAAATCTATTGGTCTTGCCAAAACTAGCCAATTAAAAAAACTAGATTTAGTTTATCAAATTTTAGACACCCAAGCTGCAAATCCCTCAAAACCAGCAGCAAAAACAGCTCCTCAGAAAACTATAGAAACTGAAAAAAAAGAAAAACCAAAAAGAAAACGAGTTCTTAAAAATCCACAAGCGATTGAAAGATCAGAAGTTTTAGAAAAACCTCAAACTGCAGCGCAACTTGAACCAGTAGAACACACAGTAGCACCTGTTACAACTGAAAGGCCAAAACCTAATCCAAGACCAAGAAAGCCTCTTGTAAAAAAGGAACCTGCAATTAATGAAAATAAAAATGAAGTAGTTTCTACGTCAAAGGAGGAAAAGAAAGAAAAGCAAGTACAAAAACCTGCCAATCAGCCGAACAAGCCGCAACAAAATAGAAACACCCCTCTACAAAACAATAAGAACAAAAATAATAACCCAGCTAGAGAGAAGCCTAACAATAGTAGAAGTAATGGTAACAAATCTACGAATCGGTACAAAGATCCAGACTTTGAGTTTGATGGTATTATAGAAAGTGAAGGTGTTTTAGAAATGATGCCAGATGGCTATGGTTTCTTGCGCTCATCTGACTATAACTATTTATCCTCTCCTGACGATATCTACGTATCTCAATCTCAAATTAAATTATTTGGTCTGAAAACAGGGGATACTGTATTAGGAAATGTGCGCCCTCCGAAAGAAGGTGAAAAATATTTTCCTTTGATTAGAGTCTCAAAAATAAATGGATTAAATCCGAATATTGTAAGAGATAGAGTGTCTTTCGAACATTTAACACCATTATTTCCTCAAGAAAAATTCA
>JBLHIE010000025.1:0-18919 GCA_047614925.1 Arenicella sp. | reverse complement strand
AGATTAGATAGAAATAATAAAATTTTCTGGATATTTATAGTTTTATTGTTTAACATGTTTGGGACAATTACCTATTTTATAATAGGTAAGAAAAAAAACTAAATTTGTTTTAATAACTCTGTAAAATATAATAAAATACAGAAAAACTGTTAACCAAAATGAGCGAAATAAAAGATTAGCTTCCACTCTGTTGAACAAAAAAACAATTGGAATTTGAACAAGTTCGTGGAATAAAAAACTGTTGAACTTATTAAATTTCGGAAAAACATAAGTGCAATGAATTATAAATCCGAAACAAGCACTAAAAGCCAACAATGTATAAAATAATTGCTCAATTTTGGAGCTAACCAAAGATCGTTGCAAGTTTAGTCTGTCTAATTTTCCTTCAGAAAATCCTAGTATATAAACACGCAACAAACCTTATAAAATATGGTAATAGCCAATTTTGACCCGTCCTGAAATAAGGCTACATAATTTTAAACATTATGTACAGAAAAGACAAAGTAATTAGACGTTACAGTGAACCTTTTAAATTAAAAATTTTAGCCGAACTTAGTATTGGAAAGCACAGTTTACAACAACTATGCATATGGCGTACCGATAGGCCAACGCTATATGCCTTGAATACTGGATAAGCTATAACCAGTAAAGAGACCCAAAAGAATTGAAACAAAAAAAAAGCAACTCTTAAAAGTTGCTTTTTCAATAGCTAAAATAGGGTATTTAATGCTTCCCTTTTTTCAACAACTCAGGAAACTTCTTTTTAAACTTGTTTAATCTTGGTATAGAAACCGCTTTAATATACCCTTGATTTGGATTTCTTCTTTCAAAATCTTGGTGGTATGCTTCTGCTTTGTAAAAGGTAGTAAACGCGGTTACTTCCGTTGCAATTTTACGTTTGTATACTTCTGTATTTAGTTTTTTAATAGCGTCTTCGATCATTTTCTTTTCGTTTGAATTGCTATAAAAAGCAATAGAACGGTATTGTGTGCCATAATCTGGGTGTTGCCCATTTACTGTCGTTGGATTGTGAGAACCAAAAAAGACAGCTACTAAAGTTTTAAAAGACACCTTTTTAGGATTGTAATACACCGCAACCGTTTCTGAATGTCCTGTTTTTCCGGTTCCTATTTTCTCATAGGTTGGATTTAGTGTTTTTCCGCCAGCATACCCCGAAACCGCCTCTTCTACTCCGTTTACACTTTCAAAAATAGCCTCTACACACCAAAAACATCCACTTGCGAAATACGCAACACTAGCGCCTTCTTGAGGTATAAACTCCGTTTTTTCTATCTTCTCGCTATTTTCTTTCTTTTCAGCAAAGCCAAAACAAGAAACCAATACTATTGAGAAACCAATCACTAAAACTGTTTTTATAATTTTCATTTTTTCTGTTTTTTTTTAATTAACCATAAAAATTGCACTAAGAAGAACTCTCATTATTCTCAGTACAATTTTCTGAACTTCTAATTCAAAATAATGACATCCTGAATTACTTTATAAGTCGTAAAATTACACATCTTTTTACAGATGTTTACAACTTTAGCGTTTTGTTAAGAAACCTTTTTGTGTAGAAGCACCTAGAAGGTTATTTTTGTTAAAATATTTGAATTTATCCATGGAGCATTTTATAGTATCAGCACGTAAATACCGTCCTAAAAATTTTAAGGATGTTGTTGGGCAACAAGCCATAACAAATACGTTAGAGAATGCTATAAAAAACAATCACTTAGCGCAAGCCTTACTATTTACAGGCCCTCGTGGTGTTGGTAAAACTTCCTGTGCTAGAATTTTAGCAAAGAGAATCAATCAGCAAGACGCAGAAAATGCCGAGGAAGAAGATTTTGCTTTCAATATTTTTGAGCTAGATGCTGCTTCTAACAATTCTGTTGACGATATTAGAAGTTTAACAGATCAAGTTAGAATTCCACCGCAAACTGGTAAATACAAAGTATATATTATAGATGAGGTGCACATGTTGTCTCAAGCAGCATTTAATGCCTTTTTAAAAACGTTGGAAGAACCACCGGCGCACGCTATTTTCATTTTAGCAACTACAGAAAAACACAAAATAATTCCTACTATTTTATCTCGCTGTCAGATTTTTGATTTTAAAAGAATTGGCGTTTTAGATGCAAAAAACTATCTAAAAGTAATTAGTGAGAAAGAAAATATTACTGCAGAAGATGATGCATTGCACATTATTGCTCAGAAAGCAGATGGTGCCATGCGAGATGCTTTGTCTATTTTTGATAGAGTGGTTAGTTTTTCAGGAAAAAACTTAACCAGAGAAGCAGTTACCGAAAACTTAAATGTGTTAGATTATGACACCTATTTTGGAATGACAGACTTATTGCTAGCCAATAAAATTCCTGAGGTATTGAATGCCTTTAATGTTGTTTTAGGAAAAGGCTTTGAAGGCCATCATTTTATAAACGGATTGGCAAGTCATTTTAGAGACTTGTTAGTTGCCAAAGACAAAGCAACCTTAGAATTGTTAGAAGTTGGAGACAATGCTAAAAAGAAATACTTAACACAGGCAACTGCGGCAAGCATTCCTTTTTTAATGCAAGCCATACAAAAAGCGAACGATTGTGATTTGAATTATAGAGTTTCTAAAAATCAGCGTTTGCTGGTGGAACTTAGCTTAATGCAGATTGCCTCTATCACTTTTGATGGAGAAAAAAAAAAATCAGCTAATTACATAATTCCTGCTACTTTTTTCCAATCTCTTGCTCCTTCAAAAAAGAAAACACCGGCAACCATTGTTCCTAAAACGGAAATTGCAAAAACACCTACTACTGTTGCTGCAGAAAAACCAAAACCTGTCTTAGAAAGACCTGTCTTAAATACAATGGGGCGCTTGAACAAAGAACCTGGAAAATATTCTCTTAAAGGTTTTAACAAGCAAACATCTATAAAAAAGATAGTGATACAAGAGAATTTTGACAACCACCCAAAAAATAATTTTACAGAAAAAAAACTACAAGAGCTCTGGAAATCTTATGTTGATTTGTTAAACAAAAAGGGAGAACGCAGTATTGCTTCTATTATTGGTACAGACATTCCTACATTAGGCACCAATTTTGAAATCTCATTTACCGTTCCGAATAAGTTAATGCAAGATCAATTTAAAAAAGAAAGGCCCAAATTGATGAATTTCTTAAGAGAAAAATTAAACAATTACGGCATTGCTATTGTTGTGCACTTGAATGAGGCTGTAGAAAAAAAGTTTGCCTACACGCCCGATGAGAAATACAACAAACTAAAAGAGAAAAATCCGCTTTTAGAAAAATTACGACAAGCTTTTGAGTTAGATTTGTAACATAAATAGTTGTTTTAATACTTATCAACAGTTTAAATAGCCATATTATTTATATTATGAATTACTTTCTAGGAATTTCGTTTGTTTTGATCTTAGGCTTTTTAATAAGTAACTTTCTTAAAAAAAAGCGCTTCAAAAATTTCAAAGCAACACTTTACAGAAACTGGGGAACACGAAAAAAGAAAGCCCATTACAATTTCTTTGTAATTGGCAAGTATTTTGAAAACAACGCACACAAAGAAAAGGCTTACCACATCTTAATGGATAAAACTAAAATTGATCTTGATCTCGAAGAAATCTTTCAATTTATAGACAGAACTTCTTCAAAAATTGGTCAACAATATTTATACTTTAAATTAAGAACGATAGGCAGTATTGATGCCTTGCTAAAGTTTGATACACTCACAACACTCTTTCAAAACAACAAAGAGCTTGGTATTGCGTGTCAAGTTGAATTGTCGAAACTAAACGTCACAAGCTCTTACTATTTAGAAGAATTAATTAACGGAAAACAGGTTGGCAGACCAAAAAACTTATGGATTGTAAAATTACTTACCATCACCTCCATCTCATCCATTATCCTCTCCTTCTTTTTTCCGATTACCATATTATTACTGGTTCCTGTTTTTGCTGTAAACTCCGTTTTTCATTATAAAAATAAAGGCAATGTTACTTATTATTTACAAGGCATTCGTCAGTTATCAAAAAGCCTTAAAGTAGCCAAGAAGCTCTCCAAACAAACCAGTATCGCCAATCATTTTAAAGATTTTTCCTTTGTAAAAAAGATTGATGGACTTATGTTTCAATCAGAATTTATAGCCTTTGAAAAAAACATCAACAATGAATGGCTTTTTCCTATTTGGCTGCTTATCGAGCTTATTAAAATAGTTTTTAATGTAGAATATTTGGTGTTTTACAGTTTTTTAGACTCCCTAACAAAAGAGAAAAAAAGTATTGAAGAATTATTTATTTTCATAGGTGAAGTAGATGTGGCAATTTCTACCGCCTCTTTAAAATCTGGCGATTTACACATATGTAGGCCTTCTTTTAGCACTTCAAATGAATTCAATGTATCCGAAATTTACCATCCATTAATTGAAAATTGCATTACAAATGATGTAAATTTATCAGATAAAAGCATGCTGTTAACGGGTTCTAATATGTCTGGGAAAAGCACCTTTATTAGAACAGTTGCCATCAATAGTATTTTAGCACAAACACTGCATATTTGCTTTGCAAACTCCTATACCGCACCTTTTTACAAAGTATATTCTTCTATTCGGATTTCTGACGATTTACTAGAGGACACAAGTTACTACTTGCAAGAAGTACTTGCCATTAAAGACTTAATTGAAGCATCAAAAAATGAAAGCCCTTGTTTATTTATTTTAGACGAACTTTTTAAAGGCACGAATACTGTGGAAAGAGTTTCTGGTGGAAAAGCCATTTTATCTTATTTAAACAGTAAAAAGAATACTGTTTTCGTTTCTACGCATGACATAGAACTGACATCATTATTAGAGAAAGAACACTACAAACTATATCACTTTAGCGAAGCAATAGAAAAGAACAACCTCTTTTTTGATCATAAAATCAAAGAAGGGAAATTAACTACTAGAAATGCCATTCGAATATTAGATATATATGAATACCCTGCAGAAATTATTAAGGATGCGAAAGCAGTAGAAAAGACCTATTTTTCTTGAATTACTAGTTTTTTACCAAGATAAGACAGGGTCAAATGTTCTTTGACTTCCTTTGTTTTCTCAAACTCTGGTATCAAATAAATCCCTTTTCCCTTTTCAATAAACAAAGGAATGGATTTTTCTTCTTTAGATAGTAACCCTAAAATATTCTTGTATTGCGCTGCTGTTTCAATTTTAACTTCAATAATAGAAGGATTTTCACGATATGCCTCACTCAGGTTGATATAATCATCATTTGGTGTAAAAAAGCGCTCTCTTTCCAACACAGTTGCTTCTTTAATCTCATTAGAAGATGCCAGTTTGTATGCACCGTGCTCACCAAACACCTTAGAGAAACTGTTTAGTGCATATTTATTTACCATGTCGCTACCTGTTAACGCAATAAGATACCCAACATCATTCAGCTCTATATTATTGGTCAAATCATCATCGTAAATATCTACTTTTAAAGCCTCTAAACCTTCATTGATTGCTTGTTCTATAAAGTTGCGGTTAGAATCTATTAGAATTACTCTCTTCCCTTTCTCTTTTAAGCATTTTGCAATTAATCTGGCAGGACCGGAGGCACCTATAAATAAAATTGAATCTGAGGTTTTTAAAAACACACCCACCATTTTAGCAAAAAATCTTGCCGTAGTAGCGTTTAATAAAACCGTTCCTAAAACAATCATAAAAACCAAAGGTGTAATATACTCTGCGCCTTCTACGCCTTGTTTTAACAGCTTACTTCCAAATAAAGAAGCAATCCCTGCCGCTACAATTCCTCTGGGACCGACCCAACTTATAAAGAGTTTTTCGTTTAGTTTTAATTTGGAATTGTAGGTGCTTGAGAACACAGCCAATGGTCTAATCACAAAAACAACCACAGCAAATAAAGCAGCTGTTTTCCATGTATATAACAATAATAAATCTTCAATATTGATGTTTGCTGCTAATAAAATAAATAGAATAGAAATTAATAAAACACTTAAAGACTCTTTAAAGTAAAGCAATTCTTTTAGGTTTTTCAATTTCCCATTTCCCAGTACCATTCCCATCACTACAACAGCTAACAATCCAGACTCATGTGCAAAAAGCTCAGACTCTACAAAAACCAATAATACTGTTGATAAGGAAACAACGTTTGACAAGTAATGCGGAATCAGTTTTTTATTCATCGCATAAGCCAAAGCATGTGCAAATGTAAATCCGAAACTGGTACCAAACAACAAAATTTTACCAAACTCCATTAAAGCAGTTTTAGTAAACCCGCCATCACCACCAACACTAATAAACTCAAAAACTAACACGGCAACCAAAGCTCCTATTGGATCTATTAAGATTCCTTCCCACTTTAAAACAGTAGAAACATCTTTTTTAAGCGGAATATTTCTTAAAATTGGGGTGATTACAGTTGGACCCGTGACAATAATTAAACCAGAGAAAAGAAAGGAAATTTCCCAACCTAAATTAAAAATATAATGTGCCACTACACCTGCTCCGAAAAAGGTAATCGCCGAACCTACCGTAATTAATTTGGTAATTACCGGACCTACATTTTTAATTTCACTTCTTTTCAAAGTCAAACCACCCTCAAAAAGGATGATACTAATCGCCAAAGAAACGAAATAATACAAACCATCTCCCGGAAACAAACCTTTTGTACCGTTCCAAATAGGTTCTATCCATTTAGAACCGTCTTCACTTAAATAGGCTGCGGCAATAGGCCCAACCAGCAAACCAATTAAGATTAAAGGTAAAATTGCAGGAATCTTAAATTTCCATGCAACCCATTGTGCTAATATTCCTAAAATGATAATGCCTGCTAACTCTAACATCTATTTTTCTTTTAAGGGGAAATTAAAGAATGTTTCAATAGCATGAAAATAATTTTATAGTTTTTTTATATCCTATAAAAATTTCTAGCAAAGTTTGTTATCTTGCTCTATTACTATAATTTTAAACAAAGCACTTGCAGAAAATTAATAAAATCCTAATTGGAATAGCTTTCTCTCCAAACCTAAAGCCAAATTTATTTGAGGCGATAAGAATTTGCAACATGTTTAATGCCGAATTAATTGGCGTGCATGTTGGTGAAAAAACGGATAAAAAGGAAGCCGACTTGCATGCAATTATTTCGGAAGCAGATGCGCTGAAAAAGCCAATAAAAACAGTTTGGCAAGAAGGACAACCGGTACAGGTAATTTTAAAAACGGTGGTTGAAGAACAGATAGATTTACTCATTTTAGGAGCATTACAAAAAGAGAATTTATTAAAATATTACGTAGGTTCTATTGCCAGAAAGCTTACCAGAAAAGCTTCTTGCTCTATCTTACTACTTATTAAACCATCTATTGTAAGGCAAGTATGTAAACACATAATTGTTAATGGTTTAAAAGATAATAAAACAGAGAAAACAATCAAGACTGCAGTCTTGTTTTCTAAACAATTGCTTTGTAAAAAAATGACAATTGTTGAAGAAATTAGTCAGAGTGAATTGCAAGTAAAAGTAGACGATGATAAGAGCTTGAGAAAAGCAACTATTGTAAAAGAGCGTTTAAAAAATAGAGAAGATCAGCGAGTGAAAAATATTCTAAAAGATATTGAATGTGAAGACATTTCTATAAAAATGCAAAGTATTTTTGGAACAAGAGGGTACTCTATTGGCCATTATGCGAAGATAAAAAGAGCCGACTTATTAGTCATGAATGCTCCAACAAAAATTGGTGTTTTAGACAGAATTTTTCCACATGATATTGAATATATCCTGTCAGAATTGCCAACAGATGTTTTAATTGTAAAATAAATGAATAAAAAAAATACGTTTAAAATATTCTTAGGAGAAATTCCAAGAAACCTTTTTTCAGGGTTTGTGGTTTCTTTAATAGCACTGCCTTTAGGTTTAGGCCTCGCCATAGCCTCTGGTGCACCGCCTATTTCTGGCATCATCGCCGCAATTGTTGGTGGCGTTGTGGTTTCTTTAATTGGTGGCTCTAAAGTAACAATTACAGGGCCTGGAAACGGATTGGTAGTTGTTATTCTATCTGCAATTACCGTTTTAGGCAACGGAGACATGTATCAAGGCTATCTCTATACCTTGGCTGCCATTGTTCTTTCCGGCATCCTATTAATAGTTCTAGGTTTTTTAAGAATGGGTGCTTTGGGAGATTTCTTTCCCTCTTCTGCCATTCAAGGAATGCTGGCAGCGATAGGAATTGGCATTTTCGGAAAACAAATTCATGTAATGCTCGGAAATCTAGCGGCAAAAGGAAGTATTGTAGAACTGCTTATTCAAGTTCCTGAAGGCGTATTTAAATTTATAACAACAGACAACTCTAGTATGTTTTACGCAGGTTTAATAGGAGTTGTCAGTCTTTTAGTCATGGTTTTCTATAGTAAAATTAGAAACAGATACTTTCAGCTAATTCCTGCACCTATGTGGATTGTTGTATTAAGTGTTGGTCTGTATTACTATTTTGAGATGTTTTCTACAACAGCGTACCCGATAAGCAAAAGCTTACTGATTGCTTTACCTGATGACATTCTCTCCAACTTTGCGTTTCCAGACTTCGGAAAAGTATCTCAAATTGAATTTATAGGCGCCGTAATCTCCATTACATTAATCGCTAGTATCGAAAGTTTATTAAGCATTAAAGCGGTAGATAAATTAGACCCCTTAAAAAGGCGTTCTAACGTAAATAAAGACATTAGAGCTCTGGGTTTAGCGACTGTAATTAGCGGTTTTTTAGGCGGCTTAAATGTGGTTACTGTAATTGCAAGAAGCTCGGTAAATGTAAATAATAAGGGTAGTAATCGGTCTGCAAACTTTTTTCATGCACTTTTTTTAGTCGCTTTTGTACTCCTCTTCGCAACCGAATTGCGTAAAATTCCGCTTTCTGCTTTGGCCGCTATTTTAGTATTTACAGGCTATAAACTAGCAGCACCTGAGAAACTGATAAAGGTTTTTAACATTGGGTCTGAGCAATTATTAATATTTATAGCAACACTTCTAGTTACCATATCTACAAATCTGATTTACGGAATCTTAGTTGGTATCATTATCACATTCATAATTCATGTCATCATCAATAAAAACATCTTTTTGTTTATGAAAAACGTGTTAAAACCAAATGTGTTAATGTTTACAGAAGACGGCAAATATTATGTAAGTGTAAAGAACTTTTCTAGCTTTTTAAACTACACCAAACTAAAATCTAAATTAGACCAAATACCAGAATCTCAAGAAGCCATCGTAGATTTTTCATTGTGTGATTTTGTAGATCATTCTGTCATGGAAAATATGAATAATTATTCTGAAACTTTTGAGAGAAAAGGCGGACATTTTGAAGTGATTGGTTTAGATGATTCTAAACCCGGAAGTGAACATCCTTTTGCCCTTCGAAAAATAGCACCAAAACACCGAGTTCCTAAAAAAGGAGTACTCACAAAAAGGCAAAAATTTATCCAGAAAATTAGCGAAGAAATGCATTATTCTTATGATGCTTTTTCTGATTTAGAGATGGAAGAGTTGCCAAGCTTCGGTTATTTTAAAACACGTAAAATTGATAAAGTATCAAATGTTTTAACAAATAATGATTGTACTATTTTTGATGTTCAGTTTTCTGAAGGAGAAATGATTGCAAAACAGGTGATAAAAGCAACCATGTTGCACATTCACACAAAAACAAAACTTCCAAAATTCACCCTAGACAAAGAAGGTGTCTTTGAATACATACTGCACTTTTCTGGTTATAAGGACATTGATATTGATGCGCATCCAGATTTCAGCAAACGTTTTTACTTATCAGGAAAAAATGAAGAAAAAATTAGAGCATTTTTTACAGATGAACTAATTTTGTTCTTTGAAAGCAACAAACAATACCACATAGAGGCAACCTC
Source organism: Arenicella sp. (assembly GCA_047614925.1). Lineage (GTDB taxonomy): Bacteria > Bacteroidota > Bacteroidia > Flavobacteriales > Flavobacteriaceae > Polaribacter. The sequence goes on along the minus strand of JBLHIE010000025.1, from coordinate 9,010 downwards.
TGTTGGCTTATTAGTTCTTAGTAATGAAAGGGTAGCCAGTGTGAAAGAAATTAAAGCATTGGCCTATTTTGGCGCAAGTTTACAAAAAATTATAGAAATATGTTAGGATTACAATTTGATACAGCAACTTCTTGGGCAGATATTGCCAAAGTAAATTTAGAACAAATATTAACAGACCATGCTTTTCTAGAACAAAAAGCAGCATCTAATGCCGTTTCTATCATTATTAACTATTCTGAGGAAACGGAACTTGTAAAAGAGATGAGCAACATTGCTATTGAAGAAATGCAACATTTTAAAATGGTGCACTTGTTAATGGTAAAAAGAGGGATGGTTTTAGGACGAGAGCAAAAAAACGATTATGCCATTAAGCTTCAAAAGTTCTTTAACAAGACCCAAGACAGAACAAATGCCTTAGTACAGCGCTTGCTAGTTGCTGCATTAATAGAAGCCAGAAGTTGCGAACGTTTTAAAGTTTTCTCTGAAAACATGGAAGATGAAGAACTTTCTAAGTTTTACAAAAATTTAATGATTTCTGAAGCAAACCACTACACTACCTTCCTAAAATTTGCAAGAGAATACCAAGACAGAACAATTGTTGATGAAAAATGGAATGCATTGTTGGCTTTTGAAGCTGAAATGATGCTTGAGCGCGGAAACGTTGCGAAAATTCACGGATAAGGAAACGGGTATCGGTTACCATTGTTCAATGAACAGCATAATCGATAAATGATAATTGAAAAACAATAATTGACCTAAATGTTTAGTAAAGAAGAAGCTGCGTTATTAAGAAAAGAGTTTTGGGTAAGTTTTGGAAAATCTTTTCCCAAGAAATGGTTATTATACAATACCCAGGTAAAAGGTTTTTCTTTAAAATTTGTTGCAGATAGAAAAAATGCCGCGGTTTGTATCGATATTGAAAATCCGGATGCATTGATAAACCTACTCTACTATGACCAAATGCTTTCTTTAAAAGTTTTATTAGAAACTGAAATTCCTGAAATTATTTTTAATGACGAGTTCGAGCTAGACAGCGGAAAAATAATTCATAGAATTTATGTTCCTTTTGAAGGAAAGTTTAGCATCCATAATAGAAATACTTGGCGCGCTTGTTTTGAGTTCTTTGTTGAAACCATGCCGAAATTTGAGAGTTTCTATCATGAATATGAAGATATTATTAAAAATATCTAAAAAAAAATCTAAAATTCACTTAGAAAATTCAGCGCTTCCATAAATATAAAAGGCCTATAAAGGACGTTTTATGTTTGCAAACACTTTTAATTACTTTATAAACTGAATACTAAAAGGGTATTTTGGCTTTTCATTATTACTCGCTTTAATCGCATTTATTATTGGAAAAATAAGGTAAAAAATAGCAATGATAATTATTCCTAAAATGCCAATTCCTAAAAGTAGCACTAACGGAATACAAATTAGAATGTAGATAAACATAGATATTCTAAAGTTAAGAATCGCTTTTCCATGTTCATCCATGCCAAAAACTTCATTTTTTTTAGTCAGCCACAAAATGAGAGGAACGATGAAACCCCCAATACCCGTTGCAAAATCAAGTAACTGACTTAAATGTGTTAATACTAACAACTGTTTGTCTTCTCTCATTGTTTTAATTTTTAAATTTAGTAATGTGCTTATGTGACGCTTCAAACCTTCATTTGTTACAAATAAAAGAAGGCAGGCAGTTCTATTAGAAAAAGCACACAGTAATTTTAAAATCAAAAGAGCATTTCAACTTAATTAAGCACCGTATATTTGCATTATGATTCAAAACGACACTATTATTGCTTTAGCAACACCATCTGGTGTTGGTGCAATTTCTGTAATTAGACTTTCTGGTGAAAATGCAATTGATTTTGTTGAAGCGAATTTTAAATCTGTTAAAAAAAATAAGACTTTAACAAATCAGAAAACCCATACCATTCATTTAGGTCATATTATAGAAAAAAATATTGTTTTAGATGAAGTACTAGTCTCTGTCTTTAAAAATCCAAATTCTTATACAGGAGAAAATGTAGTTGAAGTTTCTTGTCACGGTTCTAGCTTTATCCAACAAGAGATTATTCAATTGTTTCTTGCAAAAGGCTGCAGAATGGCAGATAATGGTGAGTTTACCATGCGCGCCTTTTTAAATGGTAAGATGGATTTAAGTCAGGCCGAAGCCGTTGCAGATGTAATTGCTTCCAACTCTGCTGCGAGTCATCAAATGGCCATACAACAAATGCGAGGTGGTATTGCAAATGAATTGAAAGAATTGCGCACGCAATTATTAGATTTTGCTGCTTTAATTGAGCTAGAACTCGATTTTTCTGGCGAAGATGTAGAATTTGCAGACCGTGCAAAATTCAGAGAATTGGTAGCAAAAATCACCTTTGTTTTAAAACGATTGATCGATTCTTTTTCTTTTGGAAATGCAATGAAAAACGGAATACCAGTTGCTATTATAGGTGAACCAAATGTTGGAAAATCCACCTTATTAAACTCCATTTTAAACGAAGAAAAAGCAATTGTCTCTGATATTGCAGGAACTACCAGAGATGCTATTGAAGATGAAATAATAATAGATGGTGTTGCCTTTCGCTTTATAGACACGGCAGGAATTAGAGAAACAAAAGACATTATAGAGAGCATCGGTATTAAAAAAGCTTATGAAAAAGCAGAAAATGCACAATTAATTATTTTCTTAATTGATGCGAATAAATTTCACGGAAACCAAACACAGTTTTTAACAGAAATAGACATCATAAAAAACCGTTTTCCAAACAAGAGGTTATTGGTTATTGGGAATAAAATAGACACACTTTCTGACATAGAAATCAGCGCTCTAAACGCTGAAATTGAAAACTTAATTTTACTTTCTGCAAAAAACAAAACAGGAATAGATACTTTAAAGTCTGAATTAACTTCTTTGGTAAATATCGGTGCCTTAAGTAATAATGAGACCATTGTTACCAATTCCCGTCACTTTGAAGCTTTAAACAATGCTTTAATGGCAATTACTTCTGTCCAGGAAGGAATCGATTTAGAAATATCCACAGATTTATTTTCTATTGACATTCGTGAATGTTTACGCCATCTTGGTAATATCACCGGCGAATACGATGTGGATAAGGATATTTTAGGACATATATTTGGAAATTTCTGTATTGGAAAGTAGATTTGTTTTCTTTTGCATATCTCCAAATCCATCGCGAAAAAAAACTTTGTTTTTCACATACTGAGGCATGAAGCTAAGGTAGTATAACCTGAAAATATTTTAATTTCTAATAAATTCCATTTCTAATTCTTCTAAAGATTTTCCTTTGGTTTCCGGTAATATTTTTAAAAGTATAAAAAAACCTAAAAGTGCCACTGCACCAAATAAGAAAAAAGTTAAGGCATTTCCTAAATTAGATAATTCCCAAGGAAAAACCAATTGCACCAAAGAGCTAATTAAAGAATTGATAAAAGCAATGACACCGATTGCCAAACCTCTGTACTTAATTGGGTACAATTCAGACAACAATACCCACATTACAGGACCTAATGAAAACGCAAAACAGGCTATAAAACCTAAAATACCTATTAATATTAGATTTGCATTAATAGTAGTTGCTGCCTCTAAAATAGCGCCATCATTTTTACTATAAATTTTAGAACCTAAGACATTTTTTAAATCATTTTTAAAAGTAACGTCATTGTCATATAACTTATCTGCAAAAGGGAGTAGTTTTTCGGCATTAGAAAACTCAAATTGATGGATATCTTCTTTAGATAATTGATATGTTGCTTCATTAAAACCATAAGCACATACTAATAGACTAACTGCAATACCTGCAGTACCTATTAACAACAAAGGTCTTCTTCCCATTCTATCAATTAAATAAATGGCAACAAAAGTAAAAATAACAGAAATAGTACTTAATAAAACACCTGACGAGAAAGCAGCATCTGTACCAATACCAGTTTGCTTAAAGATGGAAGTAGCGTAGAAATAGACTGCATTTATACCCGTAATTTGCTGTAAAACCCCAACTATTAAACCAATTACTAAAATAAAACGCAAGGATGGTTTTAATAAATCTTTAATTTTTAATTTAGAGGTGTTTTCCTCCGAATCAATATTTTCTTCAATTGCAGCAATTTCCATACCTCCACGTTCAAAGCCATGAATTTTAATTAAAACTTTTTTAGCCTCTTCAAAATTTCCTTTTAAATATAACCAACGCGGACTTTGAGGAACAAAAAATAATAAAACAAAGTAGATCGTCGCCGGAATTAATTCGACACCCAACATCCATCTCCAAACATTTTCGTCTGTTAAAAACAGACTTTCTGTAGTATTGTATTTATTGAAAAAATAGTTACTTAAAAATGCTGCAAAAAAACCAAAAACGATATTTAACTGTTGTAATGAAACCAACTTGCCTCTATTTTCTGCTGTTGAAATTTCTGCAATATAAATGGGTGCTAAAACCAATGCTGCACCAAACGCAATACCTCCAATAATTCTTGCGATGTACAACATTTCGTAAGAATTTGCCATTGCTGAAAAAACTGCAGAAATAGCATATAAAAACGCGACAAAAATAAGTGTTTTCTTTCGTCCAACTAAGTCGCTTATGCGCCCTGAAAACAACATGGCAAACATCGCTGCAAAAGAAGGGGCACTTACTACCCAACCTGCTTGTATTTCACTTAAATCGAACTCAGGACCCGCAAAAGACATCACTCCAGAAATAATTCCTGCATCAAAACCAAAAAGAAATCCTCCTAGTGCAACTATAAAACTTATAAAAACGGTGTAGGCCTTATTATTCATGTTTTTTTTGATTTTAAAAAAGTAAATTTAGTAAATAATTGTTTGCATAGCACGTGGTTCTATTTCTAAAAATGACTCACTATTCTCAATAAAAAGTTTGTAGCCAAAGTTATCATCGGTTTTATTCATAACTATGGCACCTATTTTACCCTCTTTATTTTTATAAGAAGTACTCTCTATCCCAATCCTGCTTGTGGTTGTGTTTATTCTTAGAGCACCTGGTTTTATAAATTTTTAAAAATGACCAATGTAATAATAAGTTGGTGTATATGCTAATATTCCTGTTTTTGTATTGGCGTGAATAGGTGCAAAAAAGAAGTTTTGAACATGATTTGGGGCACCTCGTTCATCTTATAAGATATTCCAGTCTGTCCAACCAACAACACTGCTATTAAAGTCATTTATCATAGAACTACCATACCATTCTGCATTGGGCTAAAACTGTAATTTCTCAGAATTAAAGCCTTCTCAACTTTCTTTAAACAACAACTTTTAAAAAGAAACAGATACTTTAATCTTTTTTAAATTATCATATTTAGGTAAACCACTTGTCCGTATTTCACACCCATGAAAACCAATACCCCAAGAATATTTTAATGCTTCTGGGTCTGCAAAATAGTATTTTCGCTGTTTGAAATTAAATCTTTATTATGATCCCAAACAACAATATTTTTATCTCCTAAAACTTTAATTTTTGCTTGTTATTGGTCGCAATAATCTATAATAGTTTCTTTCGGTAAAGTACCCTCAGGAACATGACAGTTTTCTCGTAAAATAGTTGCACGATTAAATAATTGTTCTTGTATAAAACGCACATAACTATTTATAGAATCTAGTTCCATAGGCTCGTATTCTTCTAAATTAAAAGACGCTACATTTTTAAAACTCAACCCTTCTTCTTTAGGCAATCGCACTAATTCTGTATACCAGCCTTTAGGCAAAAAACCTGTTTAGAAACGCAAAATGCGTGGTTGTTTTTGAGTTTGTTTTACCCTAATTAAATCAGTTATTTCTAATGCAATTGAAGCGGATGCAGCTATTGTATCTTTAAAAACTACGGTTCCAATATTTTTCAAATCTTTTTCCGAAACCTGCTGCCTTATCTATTTAATTCTTTAACACAGTGTCTCGTTTAATTCTGTGAAAAATCTTATTGTTTTTTACTCCAATTTTTAATTTTATGTCCCCAAATCGCAAAAAACAGAATCATGGCATAACAAGGAATCAATATCCAATAACTACTTGTAGAGGCCATTGCCATAGCTTCTGCTTCCTGCATTCCGCTAGTAACTAATTCGTATTTTCCAACGTCTACTAACTTTCCATATAATGGCAGAATAACGGCACCACCTGCAATTGCCATAATTAGTAATGCAGACGCAGTCTTTGTAAATTTACCCAAACCGTTTAATGTTAACGGCCATATTGCTGGCCACACCAATGCGTTTGCAATACCTAATGATGCAACAAAAAAGACTGAAATATATCCTGTAGTCGCTAGAATACAAGCACTAAAAACAATGCCAAGGATAGCACTTATTTTTAATGCGGTATCTTGTTTTAAATATTTCGGAATTAGCACAACGCCTAATGCGTAGGTTAATACCATAGCAGATAGCGTAAACAAGGTAAAGAATTTCGCATCTACTGCTGGTATTCCAAGAGATAATCCGTAAGCTATAATAGAATCTCCTGCAATTACCTCTGCCCCAACGTATACAAATAAAGTAAGTACTCCTAGCCAAAGATGTGGAAACTGGAAAATACTTGTTTTTGTAGTTTCATTCTTTTCAACCGCATCATTCTCAATAATTTCAACTTCTGGTAAAGGTGCCTTTCTTATTAAAAAAGCAAACACAAATAATACAATTGCCATTACTACATAAGGCATAAAAACACTGTCTGCCATGGTGCTTAATAATTGTTCTTTTTCTGCTTCAGAAACGGTTCCTATTTTTTCTTTTACCTCATCAATTCCAGATAATAAAAGAGCACCAAATACTAAAGAACCTATTGCACCAGCACTTTTATTTGCAATACCCATAAGCGCCATACGTTTTGCACCGCTTTCAATTGGCCCAATAATGGTGATGTAAGGATTGGCTGCTGTTTGGCATAAAGTCATGCCTGTTCCTTGAATAAAAATTGCTGTTAAAAACAACCAATACGTTTGAGCCTCGGCTGCAGGAATAAATAATAAAGCACCCGCGCCCATAATAGCCAAACCTAGAGACATCCCTTTTTTATATCCTATTTTACCTATCATATAGGACGAAGGCAGTGCCATTATCACAAAAGAAATATAAGAAGCAGAAGCTACCATATAAGATTGTGCTTCTGTTAACTGGTTTAAAGTTTTCATAAACGGAATTAAAGCACCGTTAATCCAAGTTATAAAACCAAAAACCGCAAACAAGCCTGCTATTATTGCAACTGGAACGGTATAATTTGTTTTTGATAAAGACTGCGCATCTGACATATGCATATCGTTTTTAATTAATAATTCGGTTTTATTTATTTCCTATTTATTTCGAAAAGCTTTCTATTCGTTTGAATTGATTTCTAGCCCTGTCTAAATTGTGTTCTGGGTAGTTTGTCTTATAGTAAATATCATTATTGTAATAATCTGTTAAAAAACGAAGTCCCATTATAAAAATCATCGGCATTTATAATGGCAGCATTCTCTTTTACAATTTCTTTTGTCATGAGCAAAGCAAAGCGTGCTCTGTTCCCCAAGTTTTTACCTTTTCTGGATTTAAAAATTTATGAGGTATATTTTCTAATTATTGAAAAACGTAGGCGAATTCTACTTTTCCCACTAATTTTTTATTAAAAACAGCTTTAAACATCTTTTCAAAACTTTTCCTGATGATAAAAACCACTTTTCCAAAACCAGCTTGAAGGGCATCGTAAAGAGAAAAATCAATAATTGTATCTCCTTCTGGGGTAAATGAATCCATTTGTTTTAAGCCACCATAACGGCTGCCCATTCCTACTGCTAAAATGACCAATGTTGGTTTTTCGGTATTCATCTTCAATTTATTTGAATCAGATAATTGTGTTAGTCAATTACTTTTAATTTCTTACCTATCTTAATAAATGCGTTTACAGCTTTGTCTATATGTTCATTTGTATGCGCTGCAGATAACTGCACTCTTATTCTTGCTTTGTCTTTTGGTACCACTGGAAAGAAGAAACCAATTACATAAATACCTTCTTCTAACAATTGATTTGCCATAATTTGAGACAGTTTCGCGTCATAAAGCATTACGGGTACAATTGCGGCGTCTGCACCCACTAAATCAAAACCAGCTGCTTCCATTTTTGTTCTAAAACGGGTTGTATTCTCTTCCAACTTATCTCGCAAAGTAGTATCGTTCTCTATCATTTCAAACACCTTTAAAGAGGCCCCAACGATGGTAGGTGCTAAAGAGTTTGAAAACAAATAAGGTCTAGATCGCTGACGTAATATTTCTATAATTTCTTTTTTTCCTGTTGTAAACCCTCCCATTGCGCCACCTAATGCTTTGCCTAATGTTCCGGTAATAATATCTACTCTACCAAGCACATTTTTTAATTCGATAGTACCACGACCTGTTTTACCAATAAAGCCAGAAGCATGGCATTCATCTACCATGACTAAAGCATCATATTTATCGGCCAAATCGCATATTTTATCTAATTTGGCAACTACACCGTCCATAGAAAATACACCATCTGTAACTATAATTTTAAAGCGAGGATTTTCTTTATTAGCAGCAATTAATTGCGCTTCTAAATCTTCCATATCATTGTTTGCATATCTGTATCTCGCTGCCTTACACAAGCGTACACCGTCTATAATGGACGCGTGATTTAATGAGTCTGAGATAATGGCATCTTCCTTAGATAATAGCGGTTCAAATACACCCCCATTTGCATCAAAAGCAGCAGCGTATAGAATGGTATCTTCACAATGAAAGAATGCTGCTATTTTTGACTCTAAACTTTTATGAATATCTTGGGTACCACAAATAAAACGGACCGAAGACATCCCAAAACCATGAGAGTCTAAAGTATCTTTTGCCGCTTGCACAACCTCTTTGTTGTTTGACAAACCTAAGTAGTTGTTTGAGCAAAAGTTAATAACCTCCTCTCCTGTAGAAACTTTAATAACCGCATCTTGTGAGGTGGTTATAATGCGTTCTTCTTTAA
>JBLHIE010000024.1:0-19655 GCA_047614925.1 Arenicella sp. | reverse complement strand
ATAGAAGTTTGTACTAAAAGTGGCTACAGAGCAAGAGAATTTTGCGAGGATAAGAAATTAGAGTTTGTTCAAAATGCAGGATTGAAAACGGCAGCTTGCCCATTTCATGTTTTATTAAATGTAGATGCCTTAGAACAGTTTCAAGTAAATACATCTTGTGAACTTGTAGAAAATATAAAACAAAAATCTTGGTTTGTTTTACCCCCTCTAATGGAATATTATTACAAGGATAATAATCCGTTTTACAAGTCATCACCAAAGTTTAAAGATGCTTGTTTGGGTGAAATTAAAAACGCAATGAAGTTTATCTATCCTACAGAAAAAAGCAGCATTTTTTTACCCAAAAATTTTGATGGAGAAAAGAATGAACTTATTTTAAAAATAGCACATTCTAGCAAAGAATCTACATTATTTTGGTATGTGGATAAATTATTTTTAGGTACTACACAAGAGAAACATGAATTTGCAGTGCGTTTAAAAACAGGGGATTATATAATTTCTGTTACAGACAATTTTGGGAATGAAATGCATCAACAAATAACCATAAAAGAGTAATAAGTAAATAGAAAACATGCTAGACACTAAAATTTTCCTAAAGATAAATTGGTGGTGAAGTACTTCCTTGAGTGTCTCTATTTTAGAAAGAATTCGCTATGAGAGCTACTATCCAAAGCACTTCTCTAAAACAGTTTATTTTAGGATTTTTAAGACTTATGTACGAATAATCTTCTGTTTAAACTTCATTAGAAGTGCTAAGAAAACAATAACGGTTAAAGATAGTAAAAATAAAAAGCTCAATTTTAAACTGAAGGTATGCGAGATATATCCTAATAAAACAGGTCCTAGTAAAAAGCCAATAAATCCAATACCAGACACAAATGATATTCCTATAGAGGCTTTTACACCGGTTGTTTTACCTGCTACTCTAAATAATTCTGGAATAATAACAGAAAGCCCAAGCCCTACAATTCCGAAGCCAACTAAAGTAATTTCAAAAACACTTATAAGAATGCATGCATACCCAATACTAGCAATAATACAGCCGTAAAAAATTATTTTTAAAGAGCCGATTTTTTCACTAATTCTATCAGCAAAAAACCGCCCGAAAGTCATCATAATAGAGAAAAATATAAATCCAAACCCAATACGATTTTCCTCCACAACGCCAACTACCTCTTTCAAATACAAGCCACTCCAATGCTCAATAGCACCCTCACTACTCATAATAACAAAAGCAATAAAAGCGATAATAAATAAGGGTTTTAAGGCATTAAAATCATACTCTTTCTTTTCTTTTGAAACCGATTCTTCCACAATTTTGTAATAATTTTTAGCTAGAATACTATTTGTTATGATTACAAAGAGGACAATAAATAGCATGTGATATGCTGGTTTTGTGAAAACAGCTAGTAAAAAACTACCTAAAGTAGCACCAATGGCGCCACCTAAACTGAAGAAACCGTGCGCGGCAGACATAAAATTTTGTGAATCTTTTTTTTCTATATTAGAGACTAAAGCATTCATAGCAATATCTGTAGATCCCACAAATATACCTGCAACAAATAATGAAACACATAAGAGGATATAGGTAGGAGCCAGCAAAGGGAATATAAAGGAAGTTGCAAATAAAACAACACCTATTAAAGAATAACGCCCTAAACCCACCTTTTTTGTAATAAACGGCACTAATGGTAGAAATAATAAAATACCCAAAGCAAAACAAAATAAGGCTATGCCTATTTCAGAATCGTTTAATTGTAATTTTTCCTTTACATGTGGAATGTATAAAACCCAAGTACCAATAATAAAGTTTAATGAAGCAAAGATCCAGGCAACAGAAAAATACTTAAATTTTGATAAAATAATCTTGAGAGAATGCATCTTTAAATACTTGGTTTTAAAAAAGAGTTTATTGTTGTGACTTGATTAGTAAATAATATTCCCAAGGTTTTAATTCAATTATTTTTGTATCCAAAACAATGTTTTCATTCGTTAAAACATCTACAAAAGAACCTTCTAAATTGGCTGAAAAAGTTTGTACTTTTTTGGACAAGTTTCCAATAAAATAAATAGAGGTCTCATTCTTATTTCTATTAAAAGCCAAAACGTTTTCATTATTAGTATGTAAGATTGAATAGTTCGCAGCATTTTTACCGCCATTTAAAGCCTTGTTGTTCTTCTTAAGCGCACCTAACTTCTCTAATAAATTCCAAGTAGCTCCTTTAGTCTTAGGAATGCTATCTTTCTCAAAAAACTTTAATTGATAGTCTAAATCATATTCTTGCCCGCTATATATTAAAGGCATTCCAGGCAAAGTATATACAAGTGTTGTCATAAGACTGCTTGCATCTCCCATGCGTTCTTTTACAGTTCCACTCCAAGAATTTTCGTCATGATTGGTTATAAAATTCATTTTAATATCACTTATATTTTTAATGCTATCTTGTTTTTGCAAATAACTAATAATTGTAGTAGCATTTGCTTTGCCTTTAGCTATCGTATTTAAAATATGATGTCCTTCCCAAGCATATTGCATGTCAAAACCATTCTCAAACAAATCTTGTTGCTCTGCTTCTGCCAACATAAAAACAGGTTTTATGGCGTTTAATTCTTCAGTAACTTGTTTAAAAAACGCTGGTGGTACTTTATGGGCAACATCCATTCTATACCCGTCAATATTAAAGTCTGTAAGCCAATACTTCATGTCTTTTATCATTTCTGCTTGCATGGCTTTATTCTCATAATTTAAATCTGCAGTGTCTGTCCAACCCCAAGATTCACCTGTATCTGGATTGATAGGGTCTATAATTTCTCCGTTTTTATTTTGTGTGTACCACTCTGGGTGCGCAAAAATCCAGGGATGATCCCAACCGGTATGATTGGGTACCCAATCTACAATTACGTAAATTCCATTTTTGTGCGCCGTTTCTATGAGGTTTTTAAAGTCTTCTTTATTTCCGAATTCTTTATTAATTGCCTTGTAATCAGACACGGAATAATAACTACCTAAATATTTTTTACGTTTCGTTTCATCTTTAATATCGCTTGTAAAAGAACCATCCGTTGCTTTTCTTTTTACTTTTGAAATAGGATTAATTGGCATTAACCAGATAATTTTGACTCCTAATTTTTTAAGCCCTGCAATGTCTTTTGTAAAGGCATTAAACGTTCCTTCTGGTGAATATTGTCGAATATTCGCCTCATAAATAATAGCCGTTTCCATCATTTCTTCGGATACTGCTGGAATTGAAATTACGGTTTCCTTTACTGCTGTTTTACATGAAGTAAAAGCAATAAAAAGCATGAATATAAATGTAGTTTTTCTAATCATTTTTAAATAGTTTATTTGGAGTAGTTAATTTATTTAAGTGTTCTTTGTATTCTTTATTTAACAATGTTAATCCATATTGGTAGGACGCATTCATCCAACCAAAACCTTCATCGGTAATGTATTCGAAATCTGTACCTACATTGCCATATTCTGCAAAAACTTTATGTGTAGCAGAAACTACATCATATTTTTCTGGGATGGTTCCGTTGTAATCTACTGCATTTTTGGTAATCATAAGCAACCACCTATAGATAAGCTCTTGGGCTTCTTCTTTATATTTATAATGCAATAATCCTTTCCAAATTAGCATTTGATGCGGTGCCCAACCATTCGGAAAATCCCATTGTCTTTGTGGTCTTTTTGTTGATATTTCACCAGCACTTTCTTGCGTGCTTCCTGCAATACCACCTTCCATTTTTAAAAGTGGAAGGGCGGTTTTTACTAATTTTTCTGCCTGTTCCTTGGATGCCATTTTTGCCCATAAAGGAGTTAAGGTGGTTGCCGAAACAAAAGTAGAGTTACTTGCTGTCTTTATGTTATAATCAAAATACATTCCTTTTTCCTCGTCCCATAAATAGGTATTTGAGAGTTGCTTTCTCTTTTTAGCTTTTTCATTCCAAAAATTACTCGTATAATTTCGATTGTTACAACTAAAACTATTATCGAATTCTGAAGCGATGATTTCTTTAAAGTCCGTTTCATATTTATATAAAAAGGCATTCAAATCTACCAAGTTTAATTCAGAACAATTACCATCAATTCGATACGAAGTATCATGGCCAGATTCTCGAACCGATCTATCGTTTAAAAAATAAACAGCTAGTTCGGTGTTTTTTATTTCTCCATTTTGATAGCCTTCAATATAACTTTTAATAGAAATATTTAACGCTTTGGCAACTGGCTTAATAATAGCATCAAAATGCCCTTCTTCACATTCTGGGGGCATTCCAAGGCCGTCTGCAAGAAATCTGTTTAAGCCGTTTTTGGTCAATCGTTTTCCTTCCACCATCCAGACGGTTTCATATTCCTTGATAGCTGTTTTTAAATGACTTTTTAACCACTCTCTATCTTGTGTTACTTCAAATACTTCTCGGATTAAAGAGGTATAAAAAGGAGGTTGTGTTCTTGTTAAATAGTAAGATCTATTAGCATTTAAAATTTTACCATAATGCTCAACCTCATATTGGAAGTTATCTGCCATGGCTTTTGCCAAAGCTACTTTACCATCTATAATTAGACCTACAGATTCAAAATAACTATCCCAACCGTACATTTCGTTAAAACGTCCACCTGGAACCACAAAAGGAATCCCTTGTATATTACCGTTTTCATTGATTAATTTCAACGCTAAAATACCAGGTTTTGTGTTGATGCTTTTCACAAATTCTGGGGTAATTATTTCAGGCAATTGAATGGTTTCTATGGGTAATTTTTTTTCTAACTGCTGGTAATATTGTAATGCAATAGTATCTTCAAAAGGAACATAAATATTTAAAATATCACTAGTTAAAGTATCGTTTTTAGTATCGGAAAGTAGTGCTTCAATCCCTTTTTCATCCATAGTTCTTGTTAATCCTTGCCAATAATAATCCTTTATGCTTCTTGAAATTCTGGCAACAGGAGGCTCTTCTATTTTAGCAATGTCAAGTTCTAAGATCTCTAACCCTTTATTTTTTGCTCGTACTAATTCTTGCAATAAATTAGACAAATAATACGTGCCCTTTATTGGATAGTTTTTCCCAGAAGTTACTCTAATTATAAACTCTTTTGGCCCCTTATCTTCAATGGTGATTTTTTTATCGCCATCTGTATCTTCTTGAATGAGAAGGTTTTTTAAGGTTTCTCTTATTTGTAGTGTGAAGATCATTCTGAAATTATAGTATTTTTTTTAGACATAGCATATAGAATCCAAATAGAAATAAGGATTCCGGTAAGCGGAATTAAGGACAAATAAAAGGCGGTAGCACCATCATATTTTTGGAAGACATTTCCAGTAATTATAGAACCTGTAGTACCTCCTAAAGCAGAAAACACCACGATTAAACCCGCCATAGAACTATGCATGTGTTTTGGTAAAGAAGATAGAATTGTTGAATTTATAGTAGGATATACAGGTGCTAAAAATAAGCCAATTAAAGGCATCAGATAAACCACTGCCGGTGCATTTGTCCAAGTTATTAATCCTTCAGTGCTCGAATTTCCGGAGAGTGGTAAAACGAGCACTATTAAAATTGCTGAGGCTACTAAACAAAAACTTAGTAGGTAAATCCATTTCACTTTATTTAGAATAAAGCCACCTAAAAAACGACCAATCATAAAAGTGCCACCCAAAATAGCTCCTGCCTGCACGGCCATACTTGCGGGCGCGTGTATAATAGCTGTATAAAAAGTTGGAAACCAAGTTTGGAAACTTTGCTCTATCAACACATATAGAAAAATACTGATGATAAAAATGAGTGTCAATGGTTTTACAATTAATAACAACATCTCTTTAAAGTCTTCCGAGAACTTACGCTTTTCTATGGTTGCCCCTGATTCATCTAATTTTGAAACAAAAAGCACAACAAAAGCCAAGAACGAAACACTACCCATAAACCAATAAATATTTAACCAGTTGGTAGATTTCGGATTAGTATCATCTATAAAAAGACTAAAAACAATATTTCCTAACAAAATACCACCCATAAAAACACCTTCTAAAATCCCCATAAAACTACCGTGTTCTTTTTGATTGTTTGTAATTAAACCAATGGTAGCGAATACAGCAATTTTAATTAAAGCAAAAGAAACACCAATTACTAGAAATAGGATTTTAAAATACCAGAATCCGCTTGTGAAAGGAGTTATAAAACAAAAAACAGAGACCAAAGCCAAACCCAATAGCATCGATTTTTTCAATCCTATCTTAGGTAAAAAGGAAGCTAAAATAAAAGAAGCAATGGCAATTGGAATATCTTTAAACCCTTCTAAAACACTTGCGCTACCTTTAGAAACATCCATGCTACGTTGCACTTGTAATATGACAGTTCCTACACTATTCAATAGAAATGCAAAAACAAAGTAATTTAAGAAAAGTGCTATTTTGATGCCGATATTTTTCATAGTAAAAAGTATGAGTTAAAATTACTTGTTCTTTGCAGTTTCGTTCAAACGCATTGCTAATAGCGCTGCAATTGCAAAAAATACACCTGCAAAAAGCATAGCATTTATAGCATCACTATCCAATAAGTATTTATAAATAGGTCCAAAAGTAAGGGTTTGAATAAACATTGGTATTACAATCATCATGTTCAAAATACCCATATAAACGCCCCTTCTATTTTGAGGTACAATTTTTGAAACCATAGTGTAAGGTATTCCCATCATTGCAGCCCAACCGATGCCGAATAGTATCATTGGCAATAAAACAAGTAGAGGGTCTGAAATATAAGGAATACAGAATAATGAAATTGCTGTACCAACTAAACTTATCGCATAAATCTTTTTACCGCCAAATTTTAAGGTTAATGGCACTAAAGCAAGTGCAACAACCATTGTTACAATATTGTATGTTAAGCTCATTTTTGCTGCTTGTGATGCTGCTTCGGAAGTTGAATACCCCATTGTTAATTTAAATAAGGGCGTGGTAAATTGCCAATAAATGAATAAGGCATACCATTGAAATAAATAGACGGCCCCTATTTTCCACATAAATTTTGGCATGTCTTTTATAGCTGCTGTTATTTCTGAAAAAGGTTTGGCCATTTTTTGAATAATTGGTAAAGCTTTAATCGTATTAATTTCTTTTAATTCTTCGACAGATGGTGGAATCTCAGGTGTTTTTATAACTGACCACAAAATGGTGACTAAAGATAAAAAAGCACCAATAAAGAAAGAGTAATACAGCCACTGTGGAATAACACCTACTTCTTCTGTAGCATCTCCGCCAAACCAATATTGAAAAAGTACGATAGATCCATTTGCTAGTAAAATACCTGCACCTACAAAAAGACTCTGCATTTGAAAACCAAGACTAAGTTGTTTTTCTGGTAGTTTATCACCTATAAAAGCTCTGTAAGGTTCCATTGCCATGTTATTTCCAGCATCTAAAATCCATAATAAACCTACAGCAAACCATAAAGCCGGACTGAAAGGGAATGCGAACAAACAGAAACTACCAAGTAAGGCTCCAATTAAAAAATAAGGTTTTCTTCTTCCCCATTTATTAGACCATGTTTTGTCTGACATAGCACCAATGATAGGCTGCACTAATAAACCAGTAACAGGACCCGCAATATTTAAAATTGGCAGCATATCTTCAGGTGCGCCTAAATATAAAAAGATCGGATTAATGGCTGTTTGTTGCAATCCGAAACTATATTGGATTCCTAAAAAACCAACATTCATATTAAAAATCTGCCAAAAGGAGAGGCTGGGTTTTTTTATTTTCATAATGGTTTTATTTTATAGTTTTATAATTACTGCTTGATAAGATGCTAGTTCTATAGTATTCTTAAAGATAGCTACAGTGTTATAATTATTTATTAAAACTGTTATACTTTCATCTAAATTGGATAGCGTAATACTCGATTTTTCTTTAGAAAAATTTAGCAATACTAACATTTTATTTTCGTCTAAAGTACGCGTATATGCATATATGGTTTCATGTTCCTTTTGAATAAGAGTATATTTTCCATAAACCAAAACCAAGTTTTCTTTTCTTATTGACACCATTTTTTTAAAATGATTTAGAACAGAATTTATATCTTTTTCGTGGGTTGCAACGTTTACTGTTTTGTAATTTTTATTTACAGGTAACCAAGGTCTTTTTATAGAGAACCCTGAGTTTTCGGATGCATCCCATTGCATTGGTGTACGTCCGTTATCTCGAGATAATAGATTCATTTTTTCTAAATACAAGGCTAAATTTCCATCTTTTGCTTCTAAGCTTTTGTATCCGTTAATTGCAGCAATATCTTGGTATTCTTCAATCTTTGTAAAGCCATTATTTGTCATGCCTAATTCATCACCATAATACGTATAAGGTGTGCCTTTCATACTTAAAATAAAAGTGTTTAGCATTTTTGCAGAAACTTCTTTAAATGCTGGTTTGGCGTTTCCAAAACGATTGACCATTCTAGCTTGATCGTGATTGGATAAATAAATAGATAGCCAGCCTTTTTTATCAAAAGAGGTATCCCATTTTGTAAAACATTCTTTTATGTCTGCTAGTGTGCACTTCTCTAAAGAACTTACCAAGTCTGTACTTTCAAAATGATAGGCCATTTGCAATTCACTTCTCTCTTCATCTACAATATCGTGAGCGTCTTCCAACGAACTTCCAACACCTTCAGAAACCGCAAAAACATCGTATTTACTCAAGACCTCATCATTCATTTCTTTCAAGTAGGTGTGTAAATGAGGTCCCATTCCGTGGTGTTTTATCACACTTGGTATAGTAGCGTCATAGCCTTTTGGCAATGGCGGAAACGAAATGTCTTTACTTACAAACTGAAAAGCATCTAAACGAAATCCGTCTACACCTTTGTCTGCCCAAAACTTCATAATATCATACACCTCTTGGCGTACTTTTGGGTTTTCCCAGTTTAAATCGGGTTGTTTTTGAGAGAAATAATGCAGATAATATGCATCTGTTTGTGCGTCATATTTCCATGCTTCACTTTTTTCATCAAAGAAACTCCACCTGTAATTAGGTTTTCCCTTTTCTGCTGGCCACCAATGGTAATAGTCTCTGTAAGGATTGGTTCTAGAACTTCTAGATTGCTGAAACCAGTCATGCTCATCACTACTGTGATTTACGACCACATCCATTACAAACTTTATGTTTCTCTTATGCAATCCTTGAAGCAGTTCATCAAAATCATCCATAGTACCGAACTCTTTCATAATGGCACGATAGTTACTAATATCATAACCATTATCATCATTTGGAGATTCATAAATAGGGTTTAGCCAAACCATCGTAACACCTAAACCTTCAATGTAATCTAGTTTTTCTATAACTCCTTTAATATCTCCAATTCCATTATTAGAAGTGTCTTTAAAACTTCTTGGATAAATTTGATAGATGATGGCTTCTTTCCACCAGTTTCTATCTACTATATTTATTTTATTATTACTCACGAGAAATAAAGCTTATTTATTTAACTGTGATAAAACAAATGCACCCAGTTCTTTTCCTTGACTTAAACCAATATCCACGGCTGCTCTGTAGTGAATACCACCATACATTCTGCTCAATGCAGCTTCGCTAGAAGCATCGTAAAAAGAAGTATAACTTCTAATAGGTAATCCAAACTGAAGTTCAGTGGTGTCGTCAAAAGCAAATTCCTTTCCAAAAATAGATGTTAATACTACAGATGCAGCACCAGAAATAACAGAGTGTCCGCTAGTATATTCAGGAAAAGGAGGTGTTTGTAAAATAGGTTGCCAATCTGCATCTATGTGCTGATTGATAAGCGTTTCTGGACGAATTAAATTACTTCTATATTTCTCATCCCAACAACTTATAAAACCATCTGCAATAGCTAAAGATGTTTTGGTATAGGCATTTACAGTTTCCATGAAATTGGCATTCGTTTTCTTTGCAGCAATTTTAACAATTCCAATCCAATGTGCACCAGGTGTAATTTTTTTAGTTGCAAACATAAAATGCCCTCTGGTAACAGATACATAAGGATTGCAATCCCAAAATTGAGCAATGGCTATTTCTTCTGAAGCATCTCCTTTTTTAGTAATTTCTTGACTGATATTATATACTTCTATTAATTCTTTATAAAATTTTGAATCTTTTTCTAATGAAAATTTAGGATGCGTTATTGGTTTAAATTGGTCTGCAGCCGTTAATAAAAATGGTCTAATTTTATTCCAATGAGGTTCTATTGCATCCATGTATGCAGGAGGTGTTGGTTGCCATCTCGAATCATCATCCGTATCGACAGTGTACTTTGGCATTGTTCTCGTTTGATTGTAATTATCGGCATCCATCCATTTTTTAATATGTTTTACAACAGTAAGTGCATATTTTTTAGAGTGCTCAAATTCAGTTTTATTTATATGCTGCCAGTGCGTGTATAAACTATCTTGTAGGACTTCAAATTTGTTTTCAGAAAAAATTAATTTCTTGCTTATTTCTAAGTGTGCAATGATTGCTGCTAAGTTGAGGTTTACGTTAACTTCTTTTTTAACCTTAGGAATGGGAGAAAGTCCGTTTAAGGTAGATGACAAAGTTTTGTATACTGAATCTTTTTGCACTAATATTTCATAGGCTGCAATATTTGGATATGCAAAAACTCGGCTTGCTACAGGGGGAGAAAAAATATCATGAATCATTATTTCTGTAACTTTATCTACAGAAGCGTGGTAATTTTCAGGAGTTATCTCTATAGGTGCTGATGTTTTACAACCTGAAAATACAATGCATATAAATACATAAAAAATTTGTTGATACCTTATGGTTTTATGAATTTTCATCTTTTATTTGTCTAATTTTTGTGTGTCAATAATATAAGAACTTCCGTTATTAGAAAGGACTAAGTAGTTGTTTTTAGATAGTTTTACAATTTTTCTTCCACTAAACTCTTTAGGCAATTGTAAACTTTTTTGTTCTTGAATTGTATTGTTGGAAAAACGTAATATTCCACCCGGATTCCCGTCTAAATTTCCTAATTCAGTTACAAAATCGTTGTAATTACCAGTATATATAATTTCATCGTTATCGATGTAAAAATCTTCAATAGTACTTATTTGAGCTTTTTTAGGAAGGGCTTCTCCTGCAAAATGATTGTTGCCATCATTTAGATAAAACATAGATCTTAATTCGTAAATATATTTAGTTTCTAAAATTTCTTGTTCATCCTTGTCAAATAAATCGGTAATAGCATTTACCTTTGAAAAAGCATTATAACTTGTAAATTTCTTTTTTAATATTGGCATTTGCTGTGTTAATTTATCTTTAGAAGCAAAAGTGACATCCGTTCCAAAATAATCGTAAAAAATAATCTGATTTAGCTGTGTACTGTTATCGAAATCATCTAGATACATTTTTACGGGTTTTTTTTCGGAGGCCTTCCATTTAAAATTTTCTCCAGTATTACCTCCAATAATGTCTAAAAATCCATCTTTATTTAGATCTGCAATTTTAATTACATTCCACATACCGTTGCTCTTGTCCAACCCAAACTCTTTTGTTTTGTTTTCAAACTTGCCTTCTTTGGTATACGAAAAAATACGAATTGGCATCCAATCTCCTGCGAGTATCAATTCTGCAAAACCATCATTATCTAAATCGGCCCATTTACTATCTGTAATCATACCAAAACGCCTTTTTTGCACTACCTGAAAGTTATTATCTCCTGTATTTTTGAGAATAAAACTAAACGGTGTTAAGCCATAAGCGCCAGGAATTGATCTATTACCAATAAACAAATCTTGATATCCATCTTTATTAAAATCAAAGGAAGAAACAGAGCCTCCATTTGTTGCTAATAATTTTGCGTTTAATTTTGTAAAATTACCTACTCCATCATTTATATAAACCCTGTCTTCCAGCATTGGTTCCCCTTCCTTGTAGTCATTTCCACCGCTTAACGCATAGATATCTAAATCACCATCTGCATCAATGTCAAAAGCAATTGCATCTGCATCTTCGTACATGCTATCTTGTTTAAAAATTGTAGTGTTTTTAAGTCTATATTTTCCTATTTTCGTTTGTAAATATAATACAGGTTCTTGACCTCGACCACCACCAATAAATAAATCTTTTAAGCCATCTGCGTTAAAATCTGCTTGCACTATTGATGGGCCTTCTGAAGATAGTTTCTCTGGCATTAATGCCTCTCTTTCGTAATCTAAAAAGGTATTTTCTTTGTGTTGATAGTCAAATTTTTGATGCGCTATAACAGGTGTTTCTTTGTAGGGGTGTATTGTGGTTTTACCTTTTTGAATTGTAATTTCTTGATTGGTTGCTATTTCTTTTTGAACGCTTTTTGTGCCGTCATTCCAGATTACTTTTATAGAATCTACTTTAGAAATTATTCCTAAGCCAAAGTGTATTTTCCTTGTAGAGCTTGATAAAAATCCCCTAACGGTTGTTTGTTCTTTATAAAAACATTTATTTTTTGTATAGAGATATACTTTTGCACCGTTTGTATTTATGCTTTTGTTTTTTTCTAATAGACGTATAGTAATGTATTTACTATCTGTTGTTTTGTTTTCTAGAAGCGTTGCTTTTTCGTTTAGGTTATTCACTACAATATCTAAATCGCCATCATTGTCTAAATCTGAATATGCCGCTCCGTTTGAATAGGTAGTTTTATGTTTGTTATTAATACTCGTTTTTACAAAATCTAAATTTCCATTATTTTGAAATAATACATTTTCTAACTGAACCGTTGGCATTGTTTCAATTAACTTTTGTTCTAGAGTATCTTGCCTACTAGATTCATATTTAGCAAAATCTACATTACTTATATAATTGATATAATCTAAATCATTCGGTCTTTTGTAAATTCCGTTGGTAACATATAGATCATTAAAACCGTCATTATTATAATCCAAGAGTAAAGGAGACCAGCTCCAATCGGTAGCATATGTTTCTGTTAACAAAGCAACA
The DNA here is from genome assembly GCA_047614925.1 of Arenicella sp. Lineage (GTDB taxonomy): Bacteria > Bacteroidota > Bacteroidia > Flavobacteriales > Flavobacteriaceae > Polaribacter. Next base: position 6,711 of record JBLHIE010000024.1, on the reverse strand, counting down.
TCTGTAAAATAAGTTCCTTTATTTAGTTGTAAATGATTTCTTGCATATTGTTGTTGAAAGCCAAAGGTTTTTTTAATTTCGTTAATCTTATCAGAATCTTCTCCACCAGATTTTAAAAATACTTCTGCTTTATACGGCATCATATCTAAGGTGATGAGGTCTAATTTTGTATTATTATTAATATCTGCAATATCAACACCCATTGTAAATCTTGAGGTATGGTTAAAATATTTGGCACTAGACTCTGTAAATGTTTTATTCCCATTATTAATGTATAAATAATCATTCTCATGAAAGTCGTTACCAATATAGATGTCTATTAATCCATCATTATTTATATCTGATGTTGCAATTGCTAGTCCGTACCCTAATGCACTATTGTAAATACCTGCTTTTTTTGTAACATCAATAAATTTTATTTCCCCTTTTTCTAATGTGTTTTCATATAATACATCGCCAGCCAAAGCATTTGGTTTTGTTCTTAATTTTGTATTTCCATAAGAATAAGTAGAGTGTACAGAGTGGTTTAATAAATACATATCCATATCACCATCCTGGTCATAATCAAAAAAGGATGCTTGTGTAGAAAAACCAGAAAAGTCTAAGCCGTATGCTTTGGCTTTTTCTTTAAAAGTATTATCTCCGTTATTTATGTAAAGTTCATTTTTTGCTTTTAAACCTTTATAATTACCAACTTTACAAACATAAATATCTAAAAAACCATCATTATTAATATCTACCATGGTAACACCTGTAGACCAGGTGCTGTCTTGATTTATTTTACCTGTTAATGAAATATCCTTAAACTTTAAATTTCCTTCATTAAGATATAATTTATCCGGTTTTTGGTTGGCAGTTAAATAGATGTCATCCAATCCATCGTTATTAATGTCGCCCAACGCCACGCCACCACCATTGTAATAATATAAATATTCAATAATATTTAAATTTCCTTTCTCGTTTAAGTCGTTTGAGAAATTGAGACCAGAAATAGTATTATCTACGTCATTAAACAGCATTTTTTCTGCAGGTTGATTTTTAGTTTGTTCTTTAGAACATCCTATAATAATCAAAGAAAATAATACGAACCTTTTAATCATAATTGTAAACTTCTAATGAATCATTATTTTTTGTGATAAAAACTTTATTTTTCAATACTTTTAAATCTCTAATTTGGCCATTAACTTTCAGACCTTTTCCTTTTTGGTGAAATTTAAAAACACGGTTTCCTGTATTTTCCAGGTAATTTCCGAAAGAGGCATCGTACCTACCAAACTCTGGTTTTACACCGTCTAGGTTTCCTCCTAAAAGAATGTCTTGGTCGCCATCATTATCAAAATCTGATGCTGCAATTGCGTAAATGGGAGAAAATTGAGTTTCTAAAGGTAGCTTTTGTACGGTAAAGTTAAAAGCACCTTCGTTGAAAAGGATTACGGAAGACAAGGTGTTGGCTTCTAAAATGCTACTTTCCTGCAATTGTTCTGGTGTGAAAATATCTTGAATGGTTGCTGTTTTAAAAGACTCGTAATCTGGAAATTTCTTACTTAAATATTTTAATTGATCTACTAAATTGTGGCGCAATGCATACGGATATTCTTTTTCATTTTTGTCTATAAATGATAAAATTGGATCTAAGAATCCGTTTTTATCGAAATCGTTGACATATAATTTAATAGGGTTTTTAGTGCTTGCTTTAAACCTGCTGTTTAAACCATGATTTCCAAGAATTAAATCGAAATCGCCATCATTGTCTAGATCGCTTTTTTCTATCGTATTCCACCATCCTTTTAGGTTTGAAAGCATATTTTTTTCAGTTCTCTTAAACTTTCCTTGCTGATTTTCGAAAACTGCCACACCCATAAAATCTCCAACAACTACTAAATCTTTGTAGCCGTTTTTTGTAATGTCTATAAAAAGAGCGTCGGTAATCATTCCTAAATTTTTAAATTCAGGCGCTAAATTAGTAGACTGTTCTGTGAATTTTCCTGTACCATCATTAATTAATAAAAAACCAGAACCGGGCATTCCATAAGAATTTGGTATGGTTCGTTCTCCCACAAAAATATCTAAATCGTTGTCATTATCTGTGTCTGCAACTATGACAGAACTACTGCTATGATATTGCACGGTTGTTGGTAGTTTCTGATTAGACAATGTAAAGTTTCCTGTACCGTCATTTAAGTACAGTTTATCTAAGTAATTGGCAGAATATTTAGAAGTTTCTACACCACCACTGCAGACATATAAATCTAAATCTCCGTCATTATCTGCATCAAAGAAAATACTCTCTGCGTCCTCTGCAGCCCTTTGATTATTAAAATCGCTTGTCTCTTTTTTTATAAAAGTACTATTTTTTTGAATAAATAGTGACGCTATATTATTTTTAGAACCGCCAATAAACAGGTCTTCTGTCCCATCATTATTTACATCTGCTACTGCCATTTTTGGACCTTCTGCACTTCTCATAAAAGGCAATAATCGATCTACATTAAAATCGATATAATTATTTTCTTTGTGAGTAAACTTAATTGTATTATTATTTTTAGAGAAGATTTCTGGAGTAACAACTGGTTCTTTTACTTTAACTTGTTGGGCATCTTTTTCATATAAAGTAAGTGTTTTATTTGCTGCTATATTTTGTAGTTTCGTTATTTTTCCTGAAGGCCAATTGATTGTCAAATTTAAGCTATCTAGTTCCTTAAAACCAAAATTAGGCCTATTGTCCATAGAAGATTGAAAACCTCTAGCTGGCTGTTGTTCTAAAGAATAAGTAGCTGTTTTTGTGGTTAATGTTATTTTAGAACCAATAGCATTTGTATTTAAACCATCTCCTTTTAAAATTACCTTTAAATACTTAGTAGCTGTCTTATCTAGATTATTTTTATAAACAAATAAAGGCATGTTTACATTGTTTACAATTAAGTCTAAATCACCATCGTTATCTAAATCGCCATATGCAGCTCCATTAGAAAAACCTTCTGTATTTAATCCATTATTTTCTCTATTAAATGTTAAATTTCCTTTATTTATGTATGCGTGATTTTTTACTTTGTTTGAAGGAATGATATCAATTAGTTTTTTAAAATCTACTTTGTTATCTATTACTAGTGATTGCAGTACCTCTTCATTAGAAACATATCGTAAATAATCTTGATTGGTTAAATCTTTATAAATTCCGTTGGCTATAAATAAGTCTTTTAAGCCATCGTTATTCATGTCAAAAAGTAACGCTCCCCAGCTCCAATCGGAAGCTTCAACACCGCTAAACCGCCCTACTTCACTAAAGGATGTATCTTGGTTATTTACTTGTAACATGTTTCTTGTAAATTGATGGTAATAGTCGTTTTTTACATTGTATTGGTATTTGTTCCAGTCTTCAAAAGTAGTTACTGTCTTTAACCTTGCATACTCTTTAGGTAGCATTTCAGTTACAAATATATCGTTGTAACCATCGTTATTAATATCAGCAGCATCTGCTCCCATAGAAGCACCACTAATAGAATTTAAAGATGCCGTTAGTTGTTCCTTAAAGGTTCCGTTTTTTTGGTTGATGTATAAATAATCCCTTTCAAAAAAATCGTTAGAAATATACATGTCTTCCCAACCATCATTATTCACGTCACTCACGGTAATACCTAAACCAAAGCCAATAATACTTCCGTAAATACCTGCTTTTTCACTAACATCTACAAAATAGTTACCTTGATTTTGAAATAATTTATCACCACCTAAAATATCACGTTTTGGTCGTTCATTTTTTGTAAGATTAAAACTACCAATTGCTTGGTAAGAATTGTTTAATAAGTAAACATCTAAATCACCATCTTTATCATAATCAAAGAAAGAAGCATGTGTGGAATAACCAAGATCTGCCAAACCATATTCTACAGCTTTTTCTGTAAAGGTTCCATCAGTATTATTAATAAACAGTTCATTTTGTTTATTATCTCCTTCAACATCACCAGAATTACATACATATATATCTAAGAAGCCGTCTGCATTAATGTCTACCATAGAAACACCCGTAGACCATGCTTTAGAACCGCCAACATTGGCAGTGATTGTAATATCGGTAAAAGTGAAATCACCTTTGTTTAGGTATAGTTTATTTTCATTAAGGTTAGATGTTAGATAGATATCTTGTAAACCATCGTTGTTTATATCGCCAATAGCAACACCGCCACCATTATAAAAATTTCGATATTTATATACATTAAAAACATCTGTAGATACCAAATCATTATTAAAGTTAATACCTGTTTTTTTTGCAGTTAATAACTCAAATTGAGGTTCTTTATTTACAGTTTCATTACATGAAACTAAAAAACCAAATAATAAAAGTGAATATATTTTTTTCATATAATTAATCTACCAATAGTTTGTATTTGTAAGATAAATCTTCAATTAGCACAGAAACTTCTTTGTCTGACGCTATCTTTAATTGTATTTGTCTATTACCATCTATTTTCACAAGAGTTCCTTGTTTTAGTTTTAAAAACGAATTTCCAGGATACCATTTTAACAAGGTGTCTTTAACTGAGGGAAATAGCTTCTCTGCTGTTAACTCTTTATTCCATGGAGCCCATGCAGTATAGGTAAACTTCATGTCTATTCCTCGAATAATATCTTTTTCACTGAATCGAGCATAGAACATTAATTTTATTTTTTTTATCTTATTTAAAGTATCCTTTAAACCTAAAATTGTTTTTACATAATTATTGTTTTCACCATGTGTTGCGATACCATTTTTGTTTAATTCCCAGCAAATTTCATAGAATTCTTTTTTGGTGTTTCCAAAACTTAAATCAAATAGGATAGTATCGTTTTTTACTCCGCTTGCTAATTCTTTATTAACAAGCTTTGTGTATTCAGACTGACAAGACGTTAGGAGAACAATTGAAAAAATTAATATTATTATTTTAAATTTATTGAATTTCATGAACTTGTAAATTATCATTATTTATACTAGTGAATAGATATTTTTTACCATCGATTTCACCAATGTTAAAATCTCTAATTTGACCTTTTATTTTTAAAGAAACTACTTTTTTATACTTGTTTTTATTACCATACAGTAACCAGCCTTTGGAGGCATCTTGTCTTCCGAATTGAGGTTTAATTAAATATTGATTTCCGCCAAAGAAGATATCTAAAATTCCATCATTATTAATATCGGAAGTTTCAATCGCTTCTATATTTGAGTATTGAATTTCATTAGGCAATGCGCTTGCTGTAAATATGCTTTTATTATTTATAAATAGAGTTGTTTGAACTGTATTAATATCTAGTTTTATAGCATTTTGAAGTTGCTCCTTAGAAAAAATGCTACTCATGGTGGCGTTGGCATAATCTTTATAAAAAAGCAACTTTTGTTTTAAGCTTGCTATTTGTCCAACTAACTCATCTCTATCTAAAATAGGGTAATATTTATTGCCTTTTTTGTAGCAGATAATTTGTTCTAAACTACCATTATTATCGAAATCGGAAATAAACATACTTATTTCATCTTTAAAAAAGGTGTTCTCTCCTTTATTTCCCGCAATAATATCTAGATCTCCATCTGCATCTATATCTCTTATTTTAAAGGTTTTCCAAAAGCCAGAAGAATTATTTAAATTATATTCTTTTGTTGTATTAATTAATTGCCCATTGGTATTTGTAAATATTGAAATGGGCATCCATTCGCCTGCCACAATTAATTCTTTAATACCATCATTATTTAAATCTTCCCAAGCAGCCTCTGTAATTAAACCAATGTTTTTTAATGCCTTTTGATTTGAAGTTATAAACTTATTATTACCCTTGTTTTCTAACAAATAACCATCTGCAGGAATGCCGTACGTATCTACCTTAAAGCGTTCTCCTATAAAAAGATCATGATCACCGTCATTATCAAAGTCGTTAAATGAAACTGTTGCAGAGCTAATTGGATTTGTAAAAGGCAACGGTGTTTTAGAGAGGGTAAAATTTTCGTTTCCGTTATTAATATATAATCTATCGTTTAAAGAAAAATCATATTTAGAGAAAGATTTTCCGCCACTGCATACATATAAATCTAAATCGCCATCGCCATCACTATCAAAAAAAACAGCATCTGTATCTTCAGAAGCATAGTTAATATTAAAAGGTTTGATTATTTTCTTATATCGTTTGCCTTTTTGAGAAACATATAATACACCCGTTTGCCCTTTAGCTCCGCCAATATAAAAATCAGGATTTCCATCACTATTAATATCTGCACTTGTTATATTAGGCCCTTCATTATTATACATTTCAGGTAATAATTGCTCTCTATTGAAATCTACTGTTTTATTTTCTTTATGTTTATGTTGTAAAATATTAGTAACGAGTTTTAAAGAATTAAAGGATGTTTTTTGTTTTAATGGTATATTTTTTGAGTCTTTTTTAGGTTGTTTAAAAGTGTACCTTTTGTTTGTTAGTAAATTTTTAATAGTGTTTTTAAAACCGTTTGGCCAAGTAATTTGCAAGCTGTCTATTTGTTTGCAGTTACCTAAACCAAAAACTAAATTAGGAGAAACAGCACTTTGAAAACCTCTTGAAGGAAAATTTTCTTGAAGACTATGTTCTGTTTTATTGTAAAATATTTTTGCTTTTGCACCAACAGCATGCGTGTTTTTTAAATCTCCTTTTAATTGAAGAGTAATGCTTGTAGAATTTAATGTGTCTAGGGTATTTTCATAAATAAATGCA